>VXRC01000012.1 GCA_009838645.1 Gemmatimonadota bacterium
CCCCCCCCCTCACACTCACGAGTTCTTGCCCCCCCCCCCCCCTTTTTTTTACCCCCCCCCCCCCCCCCGCCGGGGGGGGGGGGGGCGGGGCGGCCCCCCCGCCCGCCCCCCCCGCCGGGGACCCGTTCGCGTTCCTCTATCTGCTCGTCGGCGCCTACGCGGTCATCCGCCTGGTATCCTTCGTCCTGGAGATCTTCAAGGACCGGCTTTCCGTCTGGCTCGGCGGCCGCGTGATCGTGTCCGTCCGCGAGGACCTGTACGAGAACCTCTCCCGGCTGAGCATGAAGTTCTACAACAAGCGGCAGGTGGGTTCCCTGATCTCGAGGGTATCCAACGACACGGAAAGCATGATGTGGTTCCTGGTCGATGGCGTGCCCTATATCCTGACCAATCTCCTGCTCCTGGTGGGCATCCTGGTCCTGCTTTTCCTGACCAGCTGGCAACTGACGCTCCTGGTGCTCATCCCCATACCCTTGCTCGTCACCGGCGGGTGGTACTTCTGGATCCGGCTGATCCGGGCTTTCCGGACGAAATACTACCGCTGGGGCAAGCTGGTGGGCATGGCGGGCGAGATGCTCTCCTCGGTACGCGTCGTAAAGACCTTCGTCCAGGAAAAACGGGAGATGCGCCGGTTCAGAAGCAGCAATGAAGGGGTCTTCCGGGGCGATTTCGAGAGCGAGAAGGAAGCGGCCGTCTTCTTCAGCACGGTCAGCATGCTTACGACTTCCGGGCTGATCCTGGTCTGGTATTACGGGGGAACCGCCCGCATCGACGGTACCTTCACCACCGGCTCCCTCATCATGTTCATCGCCTACCTCTGGATGCTGTACGAACCCCTTCGGTGGTTCGGCGAGCTGAACACCTGGTCGAGCCGGGCCATGAGCGGCGCAGAGAAGGTCTTCGAAATCGTCGACACCCCGGCGGAAACCGAGGACCGGGACGACCCGGTCGAGATGAAGGACATGAAGGGCGAGGTGGAGTTCGAAGGCGTGACCTTCGCCTACGAGGCGGGCAAGCCCGTCCTCCACGACATCGGCCTCCACGTGCAGCCCGGCGAGATGATCGGACTGGTGGGCAAGTCCGGATCGGGCAAGACGACGATGACCAACCTGCTGTGCCGGTTCTACGATATCGACGAAGGCAGCCTGATGATCGACGGCGTGCCGATCCGGGACATCGGCCTGAAGGACCTGCGAAGGCAGATCGGCGTCGTGCTGCAGGACTCCTATTTCTTCAGCGGCTCCATCGCGGAGAACATCCGGTACAGCAGTCCGGACGCCTCGTTCGAGCAGATCATGCGGGCGGCCCGGACCGCGAACGCCCACGATTTCATCTGCGCGAAGCCCGACGGTTACGACACGCAGATCGGCGAGAACGGCAAGGAACTTTCGGGGGGAGAAAAGCAGCGGATCGCCATCGCGCGGGCCATCATTCACGACCCCCGCATCCTGGTCCTGGACGAGGCCACCTCGTCGGTGGACACCCACACGGAGAAGCTCATCCAGGAGGCCATCGCCAATCTCGTGAAGGGCCGGACGACCTTCGCCATCGCCCACCGGCTTTCGACCCTGCGGCGGGCGGACCGGCTGGTGGTGCTGGACGCGGGACGGATCGTGGAGACGGGCACCCATGAGGAACTGCTGGACATGAAGGGCCACTTCTACCGCATGGTCGAAACCCAGCGGGCGATCACCGAGGTCATGGCCGTGGGCGGAGGCAAGGCCGACCCGAACCGCGGCGCCAACGGACATACAAACTGAGCGGGGAGATCGAGATGCCGGATGAACCTGGCGTAGAAGCGCCGGACACCTTTGAATTCGAAACGGGGATCGAGAACGCCCCCGTCGAACCCTACAAGGCCCACGAGATCCGGGTCTTCCGGGCGCCGAAGAACACGGTGCGCATGACGGTCCGTGACGAGCGGTCCTACATCCGCGTCCGGCCGGTCAACGCCTCCCCGATGGCCCACTCGGACCGGTACGTGTCGCTCCTGGACATCAAGAACGAAGAAGTGGCCTTCATCAAGGACCTGAACGACCTGGACGAAGATTCCCGCAAGGTCATCGAGGAAGAGCTGGCCCACCGGTACCTGCGGGCGACGATCGAACGGGTGAACTCCATACAGATGGAATACGGCGTCACCTACTGGGACGTCATGACCGACCGGGGCAAGCGCGAGTTCGTCATCCGCGGCCACGAGAATACCCACTGGGCGTCGGATACGCGGCTTTTGCTCACCGACGTCGACGGCAACCGGTTCGAGGTCATCGACTACACGCAGCTGGACGTGCAAAGCGTGCGGCTGATCGAGACCAACGTGTGATCTCATTCGGACCATCCCTCCCTTTCCGCCCTGCCGTAGTATCTGACTTGATTTAATTTTTTAAAATTTATATATTGATCTACGGGAATATCCCGGCCGCCGCCAGTAGCGTCATGTGGCCCGTAAGCGGTTTTGTCCGTTAAATCAGTCCTGTCAATTCCAGAATCCGATTGGGATTCCAGTGAACAGAACGATTTTCAAGCGCCATGCTGTGCCATTCATTGCCGTTGCCTTCGTGCTCACGGCCTTTCTGGCCCTGGCCACCTGCGGCAAAGACAGTCCGACCCGGCCGCCGCCCTCCCAACCGGTGCCGCCCGCTCAACCTCAGCCGCCCGCTCAACCTCAGCCGCCCGTGCAGCCTCAGCCGCCCGTGCAGCCTCAGCCGCCCGTGCAGCCTCAGCCGCCCGCTCAACCGTTGCCTTCGCGCATTACGATCACGCCCACTGTGGTTAATCTGACCGCCCTAGGCGCGACGACGCAGTTGACAGCCTCGGTGTTCGACCAGAACGGCCAGGCGCTGTCCGGCACGGAAGTCGCGTGGTCGAGCAATAACACGGGGGTCGCGACGGTAAGCGGCCAGGGACTGGTCACCGCCGTCGGCAACGGCACGGCGACGATCGCGGCAAGATCCGGAGATATCTCGGCCGAAGCGGTGGTCACGGTCATGGTTATGGAACCCAATCCGGACCGTATGGTACTGGAAGCATTCTACAACGCAACAGACGGTCCAAACTGGACTCGTAATGATAACTGGCTGAGTGCCAAGCCGCTGAACGAATGGTTCGGCGTGAGCACGGATGCCGCAGGACGTGTGACAGACCTGATGTTTTTCCCCAACGGGTTGACGGGATCGATTCCCGCGGAACTCGGTCAACTCGAGCACCTCAGAACACTGTTCATTTTCAGTAACCCGATGACGGGATCGATTCCCGCGGAACTCGGTCAACTTGAGCACCTTGGAGAACTGACACTCTACGGCAACCAGTTGACGGGGTCGATTCCCCCTGAACTCGGTCAACTCGAGCACCTTACGATACTGGACCTTGGCTACAACCAGTTGACGGGGTCGATACCCCCGGAACTCGGTCGACTCGAGCACCTCGAAGAACTAAATCTCAGCCAGAACCGGTTGGCCTCGATTCCCCCTGAACTCGCTCAACTTAGAAATCTCAGAACACTGGACCTTGACAACAACCGGCTGACGGGGTCGATCCCCCCGGAACTGGGACAACTTGAGCGCCTGGAAATCCTGGACCTCAGCTGGAACCGGTTGACCGGGGCACTCCCTCCTGAACTCGGTCGTCTCAAAAACCTGGTGTCCATGGACTTTCAGGTCACCGAGTTGTCAGGGTCAATCCCTCCTGAACTGGGTCAACTCGAGAACCTTGAGAAACTGGAACTCAGCTTAAACTTAATAGCGGGATCGATCCCCCCGGAACTGGGACAACTCAAGAACCTCAGAATTTTGAGTATCATATCCTATTTTGACTATCGATTTACGGGACCGCTGCCTCCCGAACTCGGTCAACTCGAGAACCTGGTCATCCTGGACCTTGACAACAACGATTTGACGGGACCGCTGCCTCCCGAACTCGGTCAACTCGAGAACCTTGAAGCACTGAGGCTCAAACACAACAAGTTGTCCGGATCGATCCCCCCGGAACTCGGCCGTCTCGCAAAACTCACGGAGCTGGATCTTTACTATAACCAGATGGCCGGGACCATACCGCCCGAACTCGGTCAACTCGAAAACCTCATAAGACTGGACCTCAGATCCAACCGGCTGTCGGGGAACATTCCGGAGACCTTTGGCGATCTTGTCAATCTGAGAACGCTTTTCCTTTCGGACAACGCCGACATGGCCGGCTCATTGCCCCTTGCACTCAGCGATTTGAGCCTCGAAAGCCTGTTGCTCAGCGGCACGGACCTGTGCGCGCCGCCTGAACCGGTATTCCGGGAATGGTTGCGGGCGATTCCCGTCAGCCTGGTTGCCCGTTGCGACGCGGGCGCCGGCGGATTGACCGCCTATCTCACACAGGCGACGCAGTCGTTTCAGAATCCCGTACCCCTGGTGGCCGGGGAGGACGCGCTGCTGCGCGTTTTTTTTGCCGGCGACTCGGAAGCGGAAGACACCATGCCGGCCGTGCGGGCCACCTTCTTTCAGGACGGCGCCGAGATCCACGTGGCGAACATACCCGCCCGTCCAGAGACCACGATCCCATCGGCTATAGACGAGGGAGACCTTTCGGCATCGGTTAACGCAAGGGTGCCCGGATCGATTTTGGCGCCCGGATTGGAGATGGTCGTCGAAATCGATCCAGACGGTGACGGCGGACTCCCCGCCGGCATGGCCGGCCGCCTGCCGCTGGAGGGACGAAGGGCCGTGAACGTGCGGGACATGCCTCCCCTGGACCTTACGCTGGTACCCTTGTTGTGGACGGAGAATCCGGACCGTTCGATCCTGTCCCGCACGGAAAGCCTGACCGCCGAATCCGACCTGTTCCGGTTCACCCGGGACCTCCTCCCGGTAGGCGAGTTCACGCTGAACGTACGCGAGCCCCTGTGGACTTCGCTGGATCCTACCAATGCAAACAAAGGCTCTTTCGTGGTGGAAGTTGCGGCAATTCATGCATTGGACGGCGCATCCGGGCACTACATGGGCGTTTTGCGCGAAGAAAGCGGTGGAATTGCCGACAGTCCTGGAAAGATCCTGGTGTCAGGGCTTGATGAAGCCACGATTGCCCATGAATTAGGCCATAACATGACATTGCTGCATGCCCCGTGCGGCGCCGCGTTTCAACTGGATCCTCTTTATCCTTACGGAGACGGGGGCACAGGGTCCTGGGGCTACGATCTTCTTGAAGAGACACTGTTAGACCCCGCCGTCTATGTCGATATCATGAGCTACTGCCTGCCCGATTGGATCAGCGATTACCATTTCAACAAGGCCATGTCCTATCGCCTGTCCGAGTCCGCCGGGTCCGCCCAATCCATGGCCGCGTTTGCCCCCTCCCGGAAGGGACTGCTGCTCTGGGGCGGCGTGACCGACGACGGCGAGCTCTATCTCGAACCGGCCTTCGCGGTTGACGCGCCGCCTTCCGAGCTCCGGCTGGACGGTCCCTACCGGATCACAGGAGAGGACCTGGACGGCGGCGTCCTGTTCAGCTTCTCGCTGGGTATGGCCGAGCTCGTGTGCGAGGAGTACGGTGGCCGTTCATTCGCATTCGTACTCCCGATGCGTCTGGACGTTGCCTATCGCATGGCGCGCATCACCCTCTCCGGTCCCGAGGGCGTCGCGACGCTGGAAGGCCAGGACGAATCCGGCGCCGTACTCCTGACAGACCGTTACACCGGCCAGGCGAGAGGCATCCTGAGGGATTGGCTGGAACCGGGCGCGTCGGCAGCGGCTGTTCGCCGAATCTTGCCGGAACCGGGGCTGGACGTCGCCACCAGCCATGGCGTTCCGCGGCCGGCCGACTGGGACAGGTAGCCTGGTTCGCGTAGCAAATGCAAGTCTCGGCTGTATCGGAAGCGTCATCCGGCTTGATCTTCCATGCAGTTGCCTGCATTTTTTTATTTACTGCTTCAGGCCATCCGGCCTACCAACCGTCGCCGGGCGAAGCGGACGTTCCGATCCGCTTGCCGCCCGCTCGTAGACATAGCCCTGGAAAAGTCGCGATGACCAACGACACCCTCTACCGCGAGTCTCTCCGCCCCCAATTCCACTTCACGGCGAAGAAACACTGGATCAACGATCCCAACGGACTGGTGTATTACGACGGAGAGTACCACCTCTACTTCCAGCATACGCCGGGCAGCATGGTGCACGGCCGGACGACCTGGGGACACGCGGTCAGCACGGACCTGGTGCACTGGCGGCAGCTCCACACCGCCGCGCTGGACGTGGACGAAACTGGATGGATGTGGTCGGGGTCCGCGGCGGTGGATCATCATGACACCGGCGGGTTCCGGGACGGAGACGCGCCGCCGCTCATCGCCTTCTACACGGCGGGCGGAGAAAGGATGTTCCCCGGTAAACGGTGTATACAATGTATAGCCTTCAGCAACGACCGCGGCCGTTCCTGGACGAAATACACGGGCAATCCGGTCGTAGGACACATCCGGGCGGAAAACCGGGATCCCAAGGTGGTCTGGCACGCCCCGACCAGGCAATGGATCATGACCCTGTTCATGGACGATAACGACTATGCCCTGTTCTCGTCTCCGAACCTCAGGTCGTGGAAGCACCTGCAGGACCTGACCCTGCCCGGCGTGTCTGAATGTCCCGATTTTTTCGAACTGCCGGTAGACGGTGATCCTTCGAATACGCGGTGGGTATTCTGGGGTGCAAGCGGGGGCTACCTGCTCGGACGTTTCGATGGGAATGCGTACGAGCCCGAGACGGAAGTCCTGCAGGCGGAACTCGGCGCCAACGGATACGCCGCCCAGACCTGGAGCGACATCCCCGCGGAGGACGGCCGATGCATCCAGATCTCCTGGATGCGGAACGGACGGTATCCGGCCATGCCCTTCAACCAGCAGATGACCTTTCCCGTGGAACTGACGCTCAGGACGCTGCCGGAAGGAATCAGGCTATGCAGGGAACCGGTCGGAGAGATCGAACTGCTCCACGAGAAGACGCACATCTGGCCCACGGGAGATCTGGCGGACAAGGCGGCCGCTCAGTTTCATCCGCGGTTCGAATCGGGCGCGATCAGCAGCTACGCGGTCACGGACCTGCGCGAGGCCGAAAGACGGCTCGTCCTGGCAGACGGGGGCGACCTCTTCGACGTTCGCATGGAGATCGAGGTTGACGAGGGGAAGGGGTTTGCCATTGAAGTGCGGGGCCACGACATCGAATACGACGCGGCCATGCAATCCCTGTCCTGTTTCGGAAGAAGCGCGGACCTCCGTTCGCTTAGCGGGCGGGTGAAGCTCCAGCTCCTGGTCGACCGCACCTCCCTGGAGATCTTCGGCAACCACGGCGAGCTGTCCATGTCCTCCTGCTTCCTGCCTGCCGCCGCAAACCACAGCCTGGCGCTTCGAGCGGATGACGGCGGTGTGCGCATTGTCGCACTGACCGTACACGAACTCAGGTCTGCCTGGGATGTCGGGTAAATCCAAGGCAATTCTTAACATGACCAGCCCGCCGACCAATGCCATCGAGAAGTTTCCCCGGGTCCGCCTCGGCCACGCGCCTACGCCGCTGGACGCCGCACCGCGCCTCGGTACGACCATCGGCATAGAGTTGTGGATCAAGCGCGAAGACTGCACCGGGCTGGCGATGGGCGGCAACAAGGTCCGCCAGCTCGAATTCCCCCTGGGCGAGGCGCAGTCCCGGGATGCCGACACCCTGTTGATCACCAGCGCGGTACAGTCGAACTACGTCCGCGTGGCCGCCGCCGCCGGACGCCAACTCGGCATGGAAACCCACATCCAGTTGGAAGAGCGCGTGCCGGACATGGACGCCCTCTACCGTTCATCAGGCAACGTGCTGCTCGACCGGCTTTTCGGCGCGACGCTCCACTCCTTCCCGGTCGGTGACGACGAACCCGCGGCGGACGCGTCGCTGGACCTGCTTGCCCAATCGCTCGCCGAGGAAGGCCGCAGGCCCTACGTGATCCACCTCGCCCCCGCCCATCCGCCGCTCGGAGCGCTCGGATACGTGATCGCGGCCGGGGAAACCCTGGCCCAGGCCCGGGACCTCGGCCTGGAGTTCGACGCCGTGGTCTGCCCCACGGGAAGCGCCCTGACCCACGCGGGGCTCCTGGTGGGCTTTCGGGCGCTGGGCAAGGCGGTGCCGGTGTACGGCATCTGCGTGCGGCGCGACGCCGGCGGCCAGGTGGCGCGTGTGAGCAAGGTGGCGGAGGATCTCGCCGGGATGATCGAACGGCCGGAGGTGTTCGACGCGGGCGACGTCATGGCGTTTGACGGCGTTCTGGCGCCCGGCTATGGCAGGCTCAATGACACCGTGCGCGAGGCGATCGCCCTGGCGGCCAGGCAGGAGGGGTTGCTCCTCGACCCGGTCTACACCGGCAAGACGATGGCGGGGCTGATCGAACACGTGCGATCGGGCGTAATCCCGGCCGGCAGCCGCGTGCTGTTCGTCCATACGGGTGGACTGCCGGCCCTGTTTGCCTACGGAGACCGCCTGGGCCCGTGGTTGTCGGATGTGCCTTGGGCGGAAGGATAGGATTTCCAACTCAAGTTTCCGGTCTTATTTTAACTGCGTTTCAGCCGTATATACAGTAACCAGGAAGGTTAAACTTCAATCTGATCCGCGAGAACATGGACGAACTGGGTTGGAACGTGACCGAGACGGCCACTCGGCTCGGTTGCGAGCGAGGGACACTGTCGCGCCTTTCACTGAATGCGGTTACAGGCGAGCTACGAACTTGCGCAGGCGCGCCGTGATCGAGCATCTGCCCAACGGCGCGCGGGTGCGATACACATATGATTGATGCTTTGCTTGTGTTATATTCGTCGGTCCGAAGATTTATGACTGCACGTTTTCAGCTTTTTTCTATATGAATGTATAATCCCGGCAGGTTTGAAAACAGCACGTCCCCCCGATTTTACGCTTCGTAACGACTTCTCGACCACCTCGCTGGTCATGTTGGACAGACTAGCGGCGTTATACCGACTCATCCGAACGCCTCGGCGAACTTCCGCGAACGCGTGTTGAGCAGGCTGTAGAAGCCGCGCACTTCCGGGTCGGGGTGGTCGCGCCAGAGACCGGTGGGTATGGTGGTGTACTGGCTGAGGACGGGTCCGTCGCGATGGCCGTAGTAGACCTGGACGGTCTTGCGTTCGTGGGGGGTCTTACGTACGGTGGCGGCGTGTACCACGGACAGGTTGAAGAGGATGACCGTGCCGGCCGGACCGTGGAGGTGGACCACACCGCGCTTTTCGACCTGTGCCTCGATGTCCAGTATGGGGCCGTCGGTGGGTTCCGGCGAAATGGAAAAGCAGTGGGTTTCCTCGCTCACGTCGGACAGGTAGAGCATCATCTGGAGGTAGCCGCAGCGGTGGGGCCGGTCGGTCATGTGGCTCCGGTCCCGGTGCCATACCTCCACCGGGTCGCCCGCGTGCGGCGCCATGTGGCGCAAGCAGGCCTCCGCGAGGCAACCGGGTCCTTCGAAGATAGTCTCGATCGGGTCGATGAGCACGGGGTGGCGGATCAGCCCGTCGAATTCCGGGGAGGATATGAGCGGCTCGCAGTTCACGCTCTGATGGCCGTCGAAGGCGATGGGCCGCCAGAAATACCCCGTCTCCGACCGGTCACGGTCATACAGTTCGACGAAGCGGCCGACCTCTTCCGGGGTAAAGGGCTGTCCGAGACTTACGTAACCGTTTTGCTCGAAGAATTCGAGATCGACCACCGTTGGAGCGACCTCCCCCGCCTGCCACATCCCGCCCGCCACATCCCGCCTGCCACGTCCCGCCTGCCTCGGTTCGCCCGCTCCGACCCATCTTTCTCGGTCTGCGATCTTCGGCGCACCCGCCCTGGTCCGCAGCTTACGCTCCGTTCATGACGTCCCGGAACATCTCCGAGAAGACGGCCCGGTCTCCTGGCGTGCCCACCGTGACCCGGACGAGGCGGTCCAGTCCCGGCACGGCGGGTTTTCTCAGGAACACGCCCTGTTCGATGAGGGCGTTCATCACGGCGCCGGCTCGTTCGCCCGTACCGAAATCGAAGGCGACGAAATTGGTCTGGGAAGGTAGCGAGGATATCCCCGCGTCCGCGGCCAGTTCACGGTAGTCTTCCCTTCCCGCTTCCACGGCTTTCACCACGCTCGCCACGAATTCCGGGTCGCGCAGGGAGGCCAGCGCGCCGGCCTGCGCCACAAGGCTCACGCCGAAATGCAGGCGGACTTTGTCGAAGGTCCGGATGACGTCCCGGTGGGCGATGGCGAAACCGACCCGGGCGCCGGCCATTCCGTGGGCTTTGGAGAAAGTGCGCACTCGGATCAGCCGGGGGTCGTCCACGTCGATGGGGAGAATAGTGTCCGGCGGCACGAAGTCGAGGTAGGCCTCGTCGAGAATGAAGAGGCAATCCGGCGGCAGGCGATCCAGTAGATCGGAGATGGCGTTGCTGCCGTAGTAAGAACCTGTCGGGTTGTCCGGATTGGACAGGTAGAGGATGGAGGCCTTCTGTTTCGCGGCCAGGTCCGTCAGCGCCGTCAAATCGTTGCGGTCGTTGCGGTAGGGCACCGTTTCCAGCCTGCCGCCGAAACCGTCGACGTGATAGACGAAGGTGGGGTAGCAACCGAGGGATGCGGCGACCGCGTCGCCCGGGTCCATGTACATGCGGACGATCAGCCCCAGCAGGTCGTCGATCCCGGCGCCGAGGGTCACGTTCCCGATGTCCACGCCGTGCATCGCGGCCAGTTCGGCCCGCAGCTCATAGCCTTCCGGGTCGCAGTACCAGGCGACGCCTCGCGCGGCTTCGCTCATGGCCGCCTCGGCCCGGGGCGATACGCCGAAGGCACTTTCGTTGGCGCCGATGCGCACCCGGAACGGTTTCCCCTGCTGCCGTTCGATGGTCTCGGGACCCACGAAGGGGGTCACGGAAGGCAGGTTCTCGACGATTTCGGAGTAAGGGGGTCTGGACATCGGATCCGGCGCGGTCAGGTTGGCCATGCCGGCCAGGTTATGCCATGCTGGCCGGGCTATGCTTGTCGGGTTATGCCGCGGTTTCCATGTCGGCGCTGTACGTGCCGGTCCGGGCGGCGCTGTTGCACATGGCACGGTGGTAAAAGGCTTCTTGCCCCGCCTGGAATCTGGCGGGATCTCCACCCCATGCCCGCAACGGGGCCGCCTGCAAGGCGCGGCCGTAGGAGAAACTGAGTTCCCACGGAAGCTCGCCGAACATGCGGTTCATGGCGTTCAGATGCGCCGTGGCGGTCTCGGAGGACTGCCCGCCCGAAAGGAAGGCGACGCCGGGTACCTCACGCGGGACGTTGCGCAGGAAGTTGTTCACCGTGCGGCGCGCGACATCGTCCACGGAAGCCTGCTCAGGACATTCCGATCCCGATATGACCATACTGGGTTTCAGGACGATCCCATCCAGCTTCACCCCCTGCACGGCCAGGGCCTCGAACACTTGCCGCAGCGTAACGCCGGTAACCTCGTCGCACCGATAGATGTTATGGTCGCCGTCCATCAGCACTTCGGGTTCGACGATCGGTACGATGCCGCATTCCTGGCACAGGGCGGCGTAGCGCGCGAGGGCGTGGGCGTTGGCGTCAATACAGACGTCTGTGGGAATGCCTTTCCCGACGGTAATGACCGCCCGCCACTTGGCGAATTGGGCGCCCAGCTTCCTGTACCTCTTCAGGCGAGCCCGCAGGCCGTCGAGCCCCTCGGTGACTTTCTCCCCCGGGAAACCGGCCAGGTCATGAATGCCGGTATCCACTTTGATCCCCGGAATCACGCCTTTGTCGGACAACAGTTTGGGAAACGGCGTTTCGGCCTCGTCCGGGGCCTTCTGGCGCAGGGTCTCTTCGTAGAGGATGACGCCGCTTATGAACGCCTCCATGCCTTCGGTGGTGAACAGCATGTGCCGGTAGGCGCGGCGGTTCTCCTTCGTCGATGGCAGTCCGATGGCATTGAACCGTTGCCTTATGGTGCCGCTGCTTTCGTCCGCGGCCAGGATCCCCTTGTCCGGGGCGACCATGGCACGGGCGACATCATTCAATTTGGAAGACATCTTCTGCGACAACTCCTCACAGGATTGTTACCGGTATTACCGGATTTTCAATTGTTTCGTAGACCGTTAGAAATAACGCGCCCGAAGCCCGCCTGTCAATCCTTTCTTGGCCGGTTGCTTTTGGCTTGAAACGCGGTTCGTCCATCGATATAATACCGCCTGAAGCCTTTTCCGCTCCCCAATCCGCGTCCGATGACCACGGCAGGTCCGCACGGCGCCAGGACGCGGCATCGTCATCGATCCGGATGTCAGGCATCGTCCATGCCCCGCGACACGATTGAGCCGCCCCGCGACACGATTGAGCCGCCCCGCGACACGATTGAGCCGCCCCGCGTTCTGGCCATCGACATCGGCACGTCGTCCGTGCGGGCGATCCTCTTCGACCGTGCGGCCCGCATCGCATCCCCCGCCTTTCAAAAAACCTACGACATGGAGACCACCCCGGACGGCGGTGTCCATATCGACGCGGACCGCCTGGCGGCGGTTGTGGCTTCGGTACTCGACGACTTCTGCGCCTGGGGCGGGCATCCCGCGGGTGGCCGTCCCGCCATCGACGGAGTGGCCATGACCACGTTCTGGCACAACGTCGTGGGCGTGGAGGGAGACCGCGCCGTGACCCCGCTGATCAGCTGGGCCGACACGCGGCCGGGGACGGTCATCGCCGAACTGGCTGAGCGTCTCGACGCCGCCTCCGCCCACGGACGCACCGGTTGCGTGCTCCACGCATCCTATCTCCCCGCCAAGATATGCTGGTTCGCCCGGAACGATCCCGATACGTTCGCCAGGGTGGAACGCTGGATGTCTATCGGCGAATACCTCTTCCTCAGGTTGTTCGGCGCGCCGGCCTGCAGCGTGTCCATGGCTTCCGGTACCGGATTGTTCAACGCCCACCGATGCGACTGGGACGACGAGACGCTGGCCGCGTTGCCGCTGGAACGGGACCAGCTGACGCCCTTAAGCGACGTGGACGAGCCGGTACGGGGTCTGACGGGTGAATACGCTTCCCGCTGGCCCGTCCTGGCTGGAGCGTCCTGGTATCCCGCCATCGGCGACGGCGCCTGCAACAACATCGGCAGCGGTTGCGTGGACGAGGACCGCATCGCCCTGATGGTGGGCACATCCGGCGCCATGCGGATCATGCGGCGTGCCGCGGAGTTCTCGATCCCGGAGGGCCTGTGGTGTTACCGGTCGGACCGCCGCAGGATCCTCATGGGCGGCGCCCTGAGCAATGGCGGGAACGTCTACGGTTGGATGCACGACACGCTGCGCCTGGCCGGCGAACAGCGGGTCGAACGGGACCTGGGCGGGATGGCGCCGGACAGCCATGGCCTTACGGTGCTGCCCTTCTGGGCGGGCGAACGCAGTCCGGGCTGGCACGACGCCGCCCGGGCGGCCATTACCGGCATGACGCTGCACACCACGCCGCTGGACGTCATGCGGGCCAGCCTGGAGGCCACGGCTTACTGTTTCGCGAATATCCATGACCGGTTGCGGTCCATCTGGGGAGATACCGGCGAGATCGTCGCATCGGGGGCCGGCCTGCTGCAGTCGCCCGTCTGGATGCAGATGCTGGCCGATGTACTGGAACGGCCTATCACCGCCTCGAACGTGACCGAGGCCTCGAGCCGCGGCGCCGCGCTGCTGGCGCTGGAGGCCTGCGGCGCGCTGGAAGACCTGGCCGCCGCGCCGGCCCCCCTGGGCAAGACCTATGAACCGGATCGGGCGAACCGGGACCGCTACCGGGAAGCGATGAAACGGCAGCAGGATCTGTACGATATGATGATGGACAGTTGAAGGGCCGGGTTGTATCTTAGCGGGCGTTTGACCCTGGCGAACTTAAATTTAACGAACCGCACGAACGAACGGCGTAATCGAACCGAACCGAAAAGGACGCGAACCGTGTCAGAACACGATCTCGAGCAACGATGCATCAACACCATCCGCCTGCTGGCCGTCGACGCCGTCCAGCAGGCCAACAGCGGCCACCCGGGCCTTCCCATGGAAGCCGCGCCCATCGCCTACGTGCTGTGGACGCGCCTCATGCGGTACAACCCGAAGAACCCCGACTGGCCGAACCGCGACCGCTTCGTGCTCTCCGGCGGGCACGGGTCCATGCTGCTCTACGCCATGCTGCACCTCACCGGCTACGACCTTCCCCTCGATGAGATCAGGAACTTCCGGCAATGGGAAAGCCAGACGCCCGGCCATCCCGAATACGGCGATACGCCCGGCGTGGAGACCACCACGGGACCGCTCGGACAGGGCATCGCGAACGCCGTGGGCATGGCCATGGCCGAGGCCCACCTGGCGGCCCGGTACAACCGCCCCGGCCACGAGATCGTCGACCACTACACCTATGTCATCGCCAGCGACGGGGACATGATGGAGGGCGTCGCCTCAGAGGCCTGTTCCCTGGCGGGGCACCTCGGCCTGGGCAAGCTGATCGTCCTCTACCTGGACAACAGCATCACGATCGACGGCGGCACGGACCTGGCCTTCTCGGAGAACACGGGCCTGCGGTTCGATGCCTACGGTTGGCACGTGCAGCGGGTCCTGGACGGCAACGACCTCGCCCGGGTCGAAGCCGCGGTCGAAATGGCGCGGAACGAGACGGACCGTCCCTCGGTCATCCTGTGCCGAACGGTCATCGGCTACGGCAGCCCCAACAAGGCCGGCACGTCCAAGGCCCACGGCGAGCCTCTCGGCGAAGAGGAAGTCGAACTGACCAAGCAAAACCTCGGGTGGCCGTTGAAACCTAAGTTCCTCGTCCCGGAGGACGTGCGCGCCAGGTTCCAGCAGATGGTCCCCTACGGCAAGGGATGGGAACTGGCCTGGCGTCAGGCCGTCGATGCCTACACGGCCGCCTTTCCCGAACTGGCGGAGACCTGGAAGCAGGCGATGGACGGGGAACTGGCGGCCGGCTGGGACGAAAACCTTCCGACCTTTTCGCCCGACCAGGGGGACATGGCCACGCGGCAGGCGTCCGGTGTGACCATCAACGCGCTGTCCCAGCGCATCCCGGGCCTGCTGGGCGGTTCGGCGGACCTGGCCGGGTCCAACAACACCATGGTGGAAGCCGAATCGAACTACGCCGCCGGAAACTTCGCGGGCCGCAACCTGCACTTCGGCGTGCGCGAACACGCCATGGCTTCCGCGCTGAACGGGATGACGCTCCACGGGGGCCTGCGCCCCTACGCCGGCACGTTCCTCGTGTTCTCGGACTACATGCGGCCAGCCATCCGCCTCGCGGCCCTCATGGGCATCGCGCCGGTCTACGTCTTCACCCACGACAGCGTGGGACTGGGCGAAGACGGTCCGACCCACCAGCCCATCGAGCACTACATGGCGCTGCGGGCCATCCCCAACCTGACCTTGATCCGACCCGCCGACGCCGCCGAAACGGAGGAAGCCTGGGTGGCGGCGCTAAGGCGCACGGACGGCCCCGTCGCCCTGGCCTTGACCCGGCAGAAACTGCCCGTGCTGGACCGGGAAGGAAACGGCGCGGCATCGGGCACGGCACCCGCCGAGGGGTTGGCGTCGGGCTCGGGTCTCGCGCCCGCCGACGGCCTGCACCGGGGCGCCTACGTCCTCGCCGATGCCGACGGAACGCCGGACGTGATCCTCATCGCTTCCGGTTCGGAGGTCCACCTGGCGCTCGCGGCCCGGGAAGCGCTGGCGGGTGAAGGGGTGGCCGCGCGCGTGGTCAGCATGCCGAGCTGGGAACTGTTCGAAGCGCAGACCGATGCGTACCGGGAGTCCGTGCTTCCCGCGTCGGTCACCGCGCGCCTGGCCGTGGAACCCGGCGTCACGCTGGGCTGGGAACGGTACGTGGGCCCGGGGGGCGACGTCATCGGACTGGAACGATTCGGCGCCTCGGCGCCTTACCAGGACGTGTTCGAGCACTTGGGCTTCACGGCAGAAAACATCGCTGGCAGGGCGAAGGCGCTGGTTGAGGTCCGCGGGTGACCGGAAAGCGTCGCACCCGGCCGCCAGTCGAACCCGGCCGCGCCGTGTACCTTCGAGCCGGTTCTAGTATGATCAGAACCCGACCTCCTTGAACACCTCCAGCGGAATCTCCCGCTCCAGGTCTTTGAAGTACTGGTAGTTGGTGTCTACGACCCGGTATCCCATGTTGGTGTACAGGAGAATGGGGCGGGGGCTGCCCGTGTTCGCCTGGGTGGTGGCGTGCCGGTATCCGAGTTGGCGCATCTCCCTGAGCAGCACTTCCATCATGTACCGCCCGAACCCCTTGCCCTGTTCCCCCTTGCTCACCCGTCCTCCCACCGGACTGCCTTCGATGAAAAACCAGGGGATGTAGAAGGTTTCCTGCGCCAGGGCCGACCGGCAGAAATCCCCCAGCGACTGGGCGAATCCCTGCCCGATGCACTGATCTCCCCGGAGGAGCTGGAACTCCATGTTGGGCAGCCTGCCGCGCCCGGGCTGGACGTCGAACCGCGTAGTCACGCCTGGATCCGGCAGTACCGGATCGGGTACCGAGAAATCCGGGAGTTCGAGGAGGATGATCCCCCGCGTAATCCGGTAGTCGTTCATGCAAAGCAGGGCGCCCACATGGCCCATACGGTCGGATTGGAACGCGTGGCAGAAACGGTAGAACCGGTAGCCGAAATAGCTGAAGGCCCGTATCTGGCCGACACCCAAGTCTCGCAAGCGTGCCTCCGCCGCTTCCAGCAGCGCTTGGCCCGCCGGCCTCGCCCCGGCCCGGTAGTGGAAGAACCGGATGAGACCGATGCGGTCCTCCAGCAGCTCCTCGATCGGATGGAGTCCGACGCGGTCGTGCTCCTCGCCCCTGCGGCAGACGGCCACGTGGGCGAACCCCGCGACGGTGCCGTCGTCGCCTTCCACCACCAGGATCGACTCGTCCGACAGGTCTTCGTAGGGCCTGTCCTTCTCTTCGTGCCACCGGACACCGGTCCGGAATTCATCCTCGGTGACGGGATAGCAGTACGGCGTACCGGAGAATTGCTCGTTGTAGAAGTCCGTCAGGACGGACGCCTGGTCGAGTTCGAGGGTTCTGATTTTCATGGTGGTTGGGTCCCAGGGTGATGGTCGTGTACCAATGGCCGTGTTCCGATGGCTGTACTTGTCGGGGCACTTGACTGATACGAATTTGGATGCATGGATACGGACCTGCTTGAGGGTTCTTGGTCGGTTTTCGATTCACGTTGTTTTTGTATAATAGCGTGAATGACGTGCATAAATACCAGTTAATTCACGCTGATTTGACAATAACGCGTGAATGAATTAACTTACTCCCATGACAACCAAACCCATGAGAAACCGCATCCATTCCTTGAAACATGAATACGATTCCTTACGTAAAGGCAAGGATGCGCTCTTGACCATGATCGACGAGGTGGAGATTGCCGAGAGCGTGTACAACTCGAACGCCATCGAGAATTCGACGCTGTCTCTCGAGGAAACGGAGCGGATCCTGATGGAACAAATCCTCTCCCGCAATGTATCCATTCGTGAAGTCTACGAGGCGAAAAACCTTGCACGGGTCATGGAATACAAGCGAATCAGGTCGAAGGATACTGAACTGAGCGAAACCTTGATGCTGCAGTTCCACCAGATGCTGATGGGCGGAATCGACGATACCATCGCCGGACGATTCCGACAGCGGGGAGAATACGTACGAGTAGGGACGCATATCGCACCGGCGCCCGAGCACGTGGAACGCATGATGGAAAACCTCCTGATCGATTACGTCAGCGATCTGGAATCTTATTTTCTGGACAAGATCGCGGTTTTTCACTTGGGTTTCGAATACATCCATCCATTCTGTGATGGAAACGGCAGACTGGGGCGGGTCATGATGAACTACCAGCTCCTGCAACTCGGTCTGCCCCGTATCATCATACGCAATTCGGAGAAGGAGAGGTACTACCAGGCGTTCAGGGAATATGAGGACGACGCCTCGACCAGGACCATGGAGAATATCGTATTTCTCGGGCTTATGGAGTCGTTACACAAACGTCTGAGTTACTTGAGAAGCGAGGAAATAATCCGGCTTTCGGATTACATCAGCCAGAACCGCCTGTCGGCGCCGGCATTGACAAACGCCGCCCGGCGGCAAACCATTCCCGCGTTCCGCGAAAAGGGAGTTTGGAAGATCGGAAGAGACTACGAACATCGGGAATAGACAGACCGTATCGACACTACAACCCCAAGAAGGAACCGAATCATGTTGTCAACATTGTCAATATATCACATCCGCCTTCTACTAATTCTGCTCGCGGCATCGCTCCTCTGCGCGTCCGTCGCGCCGCGGGTTTTCGCCCAAACCTTTATCCCGGCCAACCCGGAAGAGGCCGGCGTTTCTTCCGAACGGCTGGCGCGCATCGACGCGGCGCTTGAAGCCTATGTCGAGGAAGAACGGCTGCCGGGCGCCGCGCTCGTGATCGGACGGCGCGGGCACGTGGTCTATGCAAAGGCCTTCGGCTACCGGGACCGCGAGGCGGGGGAACCGCTCGAGATCACGGACCTGTTCCGGATCGCCTCGCAGACCAAGGCGGTCATCTCGGTGGGCGTGATGATCCTCCAGGAGCAGGGGCGCCTGCTGATCGACCAGGACCTGGGTGACTTCATCCCGGAATTCGACAGCACGACCGTCGCCGTTGCAACCGAGGACGGGGGCTATGAAGTAGTCCCCGCCGATCGCAAGATCACCGTGCGCGGCCTGCTCACCCACACGGCCGGTATTGGGTACGGGTGGGGCCCCGGCGCCAGGGCCTGGGAGGAGGCCGGCATCGTGGGCTGGTATTTCGCGGACCGCGACGAACCGATTTCCGATACCGTCGAGCGCATGGCAGATCTGCCCATGGCTGGCCAGCCGGGAGAGGCGTACGTATATGGCTACGCCACGGATATCCTGGGCGTGGTGATCGAGCGGGCCTCCGGCCTGCCGCTGGACGAATTCCTGCGGGTCGAGATCCTCGAGCCGCTGGGCATGGTGGATACGTATTTCTATGTGCCGCCGGAGGAAGCCGACCGGCTCACTGTCGTGTATTCGGTGACGGATGAAAAGGGGATGGAGCGCGCGCCCGATCCGGGCCACATGGTCGGACAGGGCATGTATCTCGAAGGTCCGCGCAAGAGCTTCTCGGGCGGTGCGGGACTCGTCTCCACGCCGGGAGATTACGCCCGCTTCCTCGAGGCGCTACGTCGCGGTGGCACGCTGGACGGGGCGCGCATCCTGTCGCCCAAGACCGTGGAGCTCATGACCGTCGATCATGTCCACGACGCGTGGCAGGGCAACGGCGGCGGGTTCGGCCTGGGGTTCGGCATCACGAAGGAGATCGGCTGGAGCGGCCTGCCCGGTTCTCCGGGCGCCTACAACTGGGGAGGTGCCTATCACTCCACGTACTGGGTCGATCCGGCGGAGGAACTGGTGGTTTCCTACATGACGCAGGTCATCCCCGCCCAGGGTCTCGACGACCACCAGCGCATCCGGGCGCTCGTCTACCAGGCGCTGGTGAACTGAGGCGGCGTCACAACTCGAACACCTTCTCCAGGCACGTCAGGTTGTCGCATCCGCTTTCGGTCACGACCACATTGTCTTCGATCCGAACACCACCGCCTAGATCGGGGTAGTACAGGCCCGGTTCGACGGTTACGACGTGGCCGGCAACGAGGACCTGCGACACCTTTGATATGCGGGGCGGTTCGTGAATTTCAAGGCCGAAGCCGTGACCCGTGCCGTGGAAGAAGCCCTGCATGCGCCCGTTCTTCGCGCCCGTCTCGTAGCCCCTGCCTTCGAACAGCCGTTCCACTTCCCCGTGGATATCGCGCCCGTCCGCCCCGGCCCGGACCCGCGAGAGCGCGATTTCCTGTCCTTCCAGCACTGTATCGTACAGCCTTAGGAACGTGTCGGACACCGGCCCCTTCGCCACGGTGCGGGTGATGTCCGCGTAGTACCCGGTCTTCATGGACTTGGGAAACAGGTCGAAGATGATGGGCTCGCCGGCGCGCAGGGGGCCGGAACCCCCGTTGTGGGGATCGCAGCCCTGGACGCCCCCGGCGATGATCGTGTGCTGGGCGATGCAGTCCCGTTCCAGCAGGTAGACGTGGATGCGCTTCCGGATGTATTCGGAAGTCAGCGGTCCCTCCGGCCCGTGGAGCAGGCCGTCCTTCACAGTGGCCTCGGCAAGCAGACCGAATGCCATGCGCAGGGCTTCTTCGGTGTGGCGGGAGGCATCCGAGATGGCCGCGACCTCGTCGTCGGTCTTCACAGGGCGCTGGTCCCAGAAGGGATCCGCCTTCGACGCCACCTCGAATCCCCGATCCCGAAGTTTGTCGGCGTAACCCAGGGGGAAGCCGTTCGGTACGCTGACGTGCTTCACTTCCCGTTCCCGGAGCAGTTCGACCACGGCGTCCACGAGTCCAGGATCGGCGTTGCCGCCGACCTTCGCGCGGTCCGTATAGTCCGTGAGCGATACAACTTCATCGACCTTCGACTGTGCCCGCGCGCGGTCTATCTCCAGGTCGCTCATCATGATGGTCTTCCGGCCGCCCACCTGCAGGAAGGTGAAGGGGTCCGGCACGAACATCCCCGCGGCATACAGCATGTCGGCGTCGCGCTCGCTGTCCGCAATGAGCAGGACGGCCTCGTTAACGGGTGAAGCGGTCATTCAGTTGCCTTTCGTTGTGAATCAGTACTGCCTTCGCGTCAATCGTACGTGTAGAAACCCTGGCCAGCCTTGCGTCCGTTTATTCCGGCGGCGACCATCTGCCGCAGCAGGGGCGGGGCGGCGTAGCGGTCGGTGCGGAAGGCGTCGTGGAGCACTTCCGCGATGTAGAGCGTGGTGTCCAGGCCGATGAAATCGAGCAGCTTGAGCGGACCGAGGGGATGGCTGCACCCCAGGACCATGCCCGCGTCGATGTCCTCTTTCGTGGCCACGCCCGATTCGACCAGGCGTACCGCGTCCAGCAGGTAGGGAATGAGGAGGTAGTTGACGATGAAGCCCGGCGTGTCCTTGACCTGGATCACCTGCTTGCCCAGCGATTCGCCGAACTGCCGGGCCGTATCCACGGTCTCCGCGCTGGTCTGCAGTCCGACGATCATTTCGATGAGTCCCATGACCGGCACGGGATTGAAAAAATGGAGACCGAGCACCTGCTCCGGCCGGTCTGTCGCCGCGGCCAGTTCGGTGATGGAAATGGAGGAGGTGTTGCTGGCCAGGATGGCGCCGGGCGGCGCGATGCCGTCTAAGGTGCGGAAGACCTCCTGCTTGGTTCCCAGGTTCTCGGTCACCGCTTCGATCACCAGGTCGCATTCGGCAAGATCGGCGAATTCCGTCGTGCCGGTGATGCGCCCGAGCACGGCCGCTTTTCCCTCGTCCGTCATCCGCCCCCTGGACACGTTTCGCGACAGGAGACCGTCGATTCGCCCGATGCCGCCGCTCACCAGTTCGTCGGATGCCTCGCGGACGATCGTCCGGTAACCCGCCTGGGCGCACACCTGCGTGATGCCCGATCCCATCAATCCACATCCGATGACGCCCACGGTCTTAATGGCCATGCCGGATCCTCCAGGTGCTGCCTTCAGGTTATTCGGTGCTACGCGTTCCCGGCCGCGTCCCACGAGCGCCCGGCTACTTACTTCAGCGCAGCCACGGCTTCCTTGAACTGCTGGCCGCGTTCCTCGAAATTGGTGAACATGTCGTAACTGGCACAAGCGGGCGACAGCACTACCACGTCGCCGGGCCGCGCAAGTTCGGCACTTTTCCGCACGGCGTCATCGAGCGTTTCGGCACGGGCGATGACAGGCGGTTTTACGACGTCCGGATTCGTGCCGGCCGAATCATCCACGGTTGAATTCGCGCTGGCCGAATCCGCCACAACCGAATCAGCAACGGTCGATTTCATGTCGGCCGCATCGCCGCCGGCCAAATACACATCGGTCAGATCAGCACCGGCTTTCCCGATCGCGGTCTCAATCGTGTCCGCCGTTGCGCCGATCAGGACGACCGCCCGGGCGCGCCGAACGGTTTCCTTGGCCATGTCGTCGAAGGCCGTCCCCTTGTCGTACCCGCCCGCGATCAGGACAACCGGCGCGTCGAAAGCCCGGAGCGCCGTGACCGTCGACGCCGGCGTGGTGCAGGCCGAATCGTTGTAGTAACCCACGCCATCGATAACGGCGACCTCTTCCAGTCGGTGCTCCACGCCGCGGAACGCCTCGACCGTCGACCGGATGACCGATGGCGGGATCCCGCCCAGGCACGCGGCCGTCACCGCGGCCAGCAGGTTGGCCAGGTTATGCGGACCCGGCAGCCGGAGGGCGTCCGCGGGACACAAGACGCGTTCGCCTGCACCGCCTGCCTTCGATGCGCCGCGCGCCCCGGAACCGTCCCTCGCGCCGGCACCGTCGCGGAAGACCACCTGACCGTCACGCACGTAGCATCCGGTCTCGACGGGGCCTTCCATGCTGAACCAGGCGACCCGTCCCGGGCAGAACGACGCCCATTTGCGCAGCCGCTCATCATCGGCGTTCAGGACGACCATGTCCTCCGGCGACTGGTAGTGCACGATGTGCCGCTTGGCCTGCTCGTAGGCGTCGAAGGTCCCGTGCCAGTCCAGGTGATTGGGCGACAGGTTCGTCACCACGGCGAGCCCGGGGCTTCGCCGGATCCAGGCCAATCGGTGCAGTTGAAAACTGGACAGTTCAAGTATCACGGGACTGCCGACGGGCGGCGCGTCAGCAGTGCCGGCTGCTCCGCCAGGACCACCGTCCGGCACCTCCCCGGATTCGGCCACCTCGCCGTGGCCGCCGAACGCCCCGCCAGGACCTGCGACTTCGCCACATTCCCCTTCAAGCTCGTTGAGCACGGCCCGGCCGATGTTCCCGCCCACCAGCGTTTCCGGGTCGACGGCCTGGTGCAGCGCCCCGACAAGCCGGGTCGTGGTGGTCTTGCCGTTGCTGCCCGTGATGCCGATGACCGGCCGGCGGCAGGTCTCGAAGACCAGGTTCATCTCGGTGGTCAGCGGAACGCCCTGGTCTCGCGCCAGTTGGAGAAAGGGACTGTCGTCCCGGACGGCGGGCCCGACCACCACGAGGTCCGCGTCGGTGATGTCCTCCTCCCGGTGCTCCCCGAGCACGTAGCGGACCGGCCATGGATCCAGTGCGTCGATGGATTTCCGGAGCGCTTCCGCGGGCAGCAGGTCGGTGACGGTAACGTCCGCTCCCCGCGCGGCGAAATACCGTGCGGACGCGACGCCGCCGGAGAGCAAGCCGAGCCCCAGCACGGTAACCCGTTTGCCTTTGAAATCCCTTGACACCCGAAGCCCGCCCGGTTTAATATACGGCGTTGATTCGCGGGTTCAATCCGCGAAGTCCAGTCGTTCGTCGAGCGCCGTCAGAAAGGTATTTGTTTCCGGTGCGTCGACGGTTTCAGGACCGCGCATCAACTGCACCAAGTCTTCGATCGTATCGATGTCCAGCAGGCGGAATTCGTCGAGCACCTCGTGGGTGATCCGGCGCCGCCGAAGCAGGGCGACGGTCTCCTCGAGTTCCGATCCCGAACTCCAGCGCGAGATATCGAATATGCGGTGCGGCTTGCGCATGCCGATAAGATTGTACGCGCCGTCCTGGGCCGGGACAAGCACAATATCGTGGGATGAGAGGGACTCGCGGGCTCGATCGATGACCGTTTCCTCCAGCCGGGGCATGTCGCTCCCGGAGATCAGCACGTACGGGTATCTACCGAGCAGATCCTCGAACAGGCCGAGCATCATCTCACCTAAATTCGAGCCGGAAACTGCGTGGTACGGGACGTCCGGCCCGGTAATGGATCGAAAGGCGTCCGCGTATTCGGGCTGGGACGTGGCCAGCAGGACGTCGTAGTCCCGTCCCCGGTGCGCCGCGAACCGGTCCACCAGGAACGCGCGGTACATCCCGGCCGCCAGGCGATGGGCTTCGTCCGGACCGAGCACCGCGCCCGATCGGTCGCGCATGTCCTTGAGGCCGGCATAACCGTTCTCCGCCGTGCCATGGACCAGCCGGGTTTTGACGTTACGGGGTTCGGGATACTTGGCGAGCAGGACGAGTGCGGTGGGCGGATACGGAATCATTGGCCGGTAGGCATGGCTCGGCGCGATGGGAATCGCGCTCGCGATGAAGCCACTTTGGTCATGAACATCGATAAAGATAATGTAGCGGAGTACGTTCACACAAGACATCTATTGGCCCCGCCGCCGGAGGGTTCCTGCACGGTGGAAGAACTGGGCGGCGGGTTTCTGAATACCGTGCTGCGGGTCTCCGCCGCCGACCGTTCGGTCGTGGTGAAACAGGCCCTGGACGCGTTGCGGCTGTTCCCGGACCTCAAAGTCACCACCGACCGGATCGTCTACGAGACGCGGGCCCTCCGGGTATTGAACGGGCTGTTCCCCGAGGGGACCGTTCCGGCCGTCCTGCACTTCGACGACGCGCATCGCATCCTGGTCATGTCGGACCTTGGAAAGCGCCCGTCCCTGGAAACCGAGTTGGAGCGGGGACGCGTCGATCCTGCCGTGGCGGTGCAACTTGGCGGGTTCCTGGCGACCCTGCACCGGCAGACCTGGGACGACAGAGAACTGCGTGAGCGATTCGACAACGAGGCCATGCAGGGCCTGAGGTACAAGTACTGTTTCTACTTCGTCGAAGATCCGGAGCTGAACCGCATCGCGCGCCGGCTGGCCGAAACGTTCACGGAGACGAAGCAGGCGCTGCTCCACGGCGACTTCTGGACGGCCAGCGTGATCGCCGCGGAGAAACGGGTCCGTACCTTCGACCTGGAATTCGTCAACTACGGGCACCCGGCCCAGGACGCCGGTTTCATCATGGCTCACTACCTGCTGCACGCATACAACAATCCACGGGTCGCGGACGCCGTCTTCGACGCCGTTGAACGCCTTTGGAGCACCTACGCGGAGGGCATGGGCGACCTGTTGCCTGCAGCAACGGAAACGACGGCCCTTCGGCAGGCCGGTCTCGAGATGCTGTTCCGCATCGACGGGATCAACCAGGTCCGATACATCACCGACGACGGGGTCAAGGCCCGCATTCGCCAGGCAGCCCGACCCATGATGCTGAATGACGGAATATCGGTGGCGGGATTACGTCACGTCTGACCTGCAAGTACGGCACATTCAGCCTGCGGGTTCAAGAACCGACTTGAAGTAGATTCAGAAGGCAACACACGGGTGTTGAAAGCCACACCATTTCGGGGGCGCGCCGATTGCTCGGACCGTCCTCAACTCAACGGGCAAGGAGCGATATCTTGGGCAGATTCAGATCATTACTCTTCATAGCGGCCGCAGTCGTAATCGGTCTGTGGATCCTCAGCGGATTCTGGGCCAACATCTTCGTCGAGGCGCTCTGGTTCGGCCAACTGGGCTTCGACGACGTGTTCTGGACGACGATCGGCGCCAAGTTCTTCACGGGACTGGTCTTCGGACTGGTCGCGGTAGTGGGCCTCGGGGCGAACGTCTACCTGGCGAGGTACTTCTCCACGCGCCTCACCGAGCTGCACCTGTTCAACGAGGAAATGTCGGAACTCGAACAGCTTTTCTCCAACTCCAGGCTGATCGAGGTCGTGACGATCATCGGCATCCTGGTCATTGCCGCCATCATGGGCCTGATCGGCCTGGCCAACTGGGACGGCATGCTCCGGTTCTTCAACCAGGAGGCCTTCGGCGCCACCGATCCCATATTCAATCTCGACATCGGGTTCTTCGTCTTCTCGCTGCCGATCTGGCATTTCGTCCGGTTCTGGCTGCTGCTCCTCGTCGTGGCCTCGGCCATCGCGGTCACCCTCTACTATCTTTATCGCGGCGCCGTCACCATCGAAGAGCGCGGCATACAGATCCGGTCGTACGCCCGCAACCACATCTGCGTCCTGGGCGCCATCGTCTTCCTGCTCATGGCCTGGGGCTACCGGCTCGACATGTACCGCCTGCTGTTTTCCGAATCGGGATTCGCCTTCGGCGCGGGGTATACCGATCTGCACGCCCGGATGCACGCGCTGTGGATCCTTCTCTTCGTGGCCATTGCCTGTGCCGGCCTGTTCCTGATGACGCTCCGCTCCCAGCGCCGCAATCTGCCGTTCATCGCCATCGGCGGCATGATCGTCTCGTCCCTGGTCGTCGGTTCGGTATATCCCGGACTCGTTCAGTACTTCCTGGTGGCACCGAATGAGTACGACCGGGAGGCGCCTTACATCCAGCACAGCATTGACTACACGCTGCAGGGGTACGGGCTGGACAGCGTCGACGAGGTGCCCTTCCAGATCCAGGAGAACCTGTCGGCCGGGGATATACAGACCAACATCACGACTATCAACAACCTGAAGATCCAGGACAAGCGTCCGCTGCGCCGGACCTACCAGCAGCTCCAGGAGATCCGGACCTACTACGATTTCTCGAACGTGGACGAGGACCGGTATATCATCGACGGGGAGTACCGCCAAGTCATGCTGGCCGCCCGGGAGTTGTCCTACGCCCAGCTTCCTTCGCCCACCTGGCAGAACCGGCATCTCTTCTACACCCACGGTTACGGGCTGTGCCTGAGTCCGGTGAACACCGCCACGCCCGAGGGACTTCCGGACCTCTTCGTCAAGGACATTCCACCCGTTTCCGTCAGCGACGACCTCACTATACGGCGTCCGGAACTGTATTTCGGCGAGAACATGGACGCCTACGCGGTCGTGAAGACCACGCAGGAGGAGTTCGACTATCCGGAGGGCGATGAGAACAAGTTCAGCCGGTACCAGGACGACGGCGGGGTGGAGCTCAGCTCCTATTTCCGCCGCCTGGCCTTCGCCCGGTATTTCAGCGAGGTCAATTTCGTCATCAGTCCGCTCATCACCGACGAGAGCCAGGTCATGTTCTACCGTCAGTTGCAGAGCAGGATGGAGAACATCGCGCCCTTCCTGGACTACGACCACGATCCCTACCTGGTCATCGCCGACGGCAAGCTGTACTGGATGATCGACGCCTACACTACGACGGGTTCCTATCCTTATTCGCAACGTTTCAGCGGCCTGTTGCAGATGCCGGACCAGGGCGACCTGGGCACCGGGCCGCAATCGGACATTCCCGGGCTGAACCAGCCGCCGCAGCGCAGGTTCGTACAGAACCAGCCCACGCTGCAGAACATCAACTACATCCGCAACTCGGTGAAGGTGGTCATCGACGCCTATTCGGGTGAGACCGATTTCTACCTCGTGGACGAAGAGGACCCGATGGTGCTGACGTACCAGAAGATCTTCCCGACGCTGTTCAGGCCGCTGAGCGAGATGCCGCAGACGCTGCGCGACCACATCCGCTATCCCCGCGACCTCTTCGCCATCCAAGCGGCCATGTACCGCATCTACCACATGCGCAATCCCCAGGTGTTCTACAACAAGGAAGACATGTGGGCGGTGCCCCAACAGGTGTACGCGGAACAGGAACAGCAGGTGTACCCGTACTACGCCGTGATGAAGACGGCCCTGATGGAGAAGGAGGAAATGCTCCTCCTGCTGCCCTTCACGCCGGCCAACAAGGAGAACATGATCGGCTGGATGGCCGCCCACTGCGACGCGCCGCTCTACGGCCGCATCAAGGTCTACAACTTCCCGAAGCAGGAACTGGTCTACGGCCCCATGCAGATCGAGGCCAGGATCACCCAGGACGCCGACATCGCGAAGGAGCTCACCCTCTGGAACCAGGAGGGCTCCCAGGTGATCCGCGGCGACATCATCGTCGTGCCGATCCAGGAATCGCTGCTCTACATCGAGCCGTTGTACCTGCGGCAGCGG
Source organism: Gemmatimonadota bacterium (assembly GCA_009838645.1). Taxonomy (NCBI): domain Bacteria; kingdom Pseudomonadati; phylum Gemmatimonadota; species Gemmatimonadota bacterium. The sequence continues at coordinate 27,833 of VXRC01000012.1, forward strand.
TCCACCCGGGGCGGCCTGCCCGAACTCAAGCGCGTGATCGTCGCCTATGGCAACCGCATCGCCATGCGGGAGACCCTCGACCAGGCCCTGGCGTCCATATTCGCCTTCGACGAGGGCACGCTGGCCCGGCAGACCACGACGATCGTCGACGGCCGGGAGGTCATCGAGACGCGCCGTGCCACGCTGAACGAACTGGCTGAACGGGCGGTATCCCATTTCGACGACGCGCAGAACTACCTGCAGACCGGCGACTGGTCCGGTTACGGGGCTTCGCTGCAGCAACTGGAGAATGTCCTTCGCCGTCTGTCCGACGAAACAGGCCAGCTGGAGTAGGAACGGGTCGGACGCGGACCAGGCAGACCGGGGACAGCCATGCCCGTTCAGACGCTCAGCTTTCCCAATGACCACGGCGACCAGCTTGCCGCGCGGCTCAGCCTGCCGCCCGACGGCAGGCCGGTCGCCTACGCCCTCTTCGCCCACTGTTTCACCTGCAACCGGAACCTGAACGCCGTACGGCGCATCAGCCAGGAGATGTCCGACCACGGCATGGCCGTGCTGCAGTTCGACTTCACCGGGCTGGGCGACAGCGAAGGGGACTTTTCCGATACCGGCTTCGCGTCCAACGTGGACGACCTGGTCGCCGCGGCGAGGTATCTCGCGTCCCACCACGAGGCGCCCAGGGTCCTGATCGGGCACTCCCTCGGCGGCGCGGCCGTGCTCAAGGCGGCGGGGTCCATTCCTTCCTGCAAGGCGGTCGTGACCATCGGCGCGCCGGCCGATCCGAAGCATGTGGCCCACCTGATCGGGGACGCCAGGGAGACCATCGAACAGTCCGGCCAGGCGACCGTCACGCTCGCCGGCCGTTCCTTCCTGATCAAGAAGCAGTTCCTGGAAGACCTGGAAGAGACGCGGATGGAAGAGACGATCCGTGGGTTGCGCCGCGCCCTGCTGGTGTGCCACTCTCCCATTGACCAGACAGTCGGGATCGAGAACGCCGCCCGGATCTTCCAGGCCGCCATGCATCCCAAGAGCTTCCTCTCCCTCGACAAGGCGGATCACCTGCTGTCCAACGAGGCCGATGCCTTCTACGTGGGCCGCGCCGCCGCGGCGTGGGCGACGCGGTACCTGGACGTGCCCGCCGCGGCGGACGGCGATCCCGATGCAGCGGGCAGCCAGGTGGTGGTGCGCACGGGCCGGGAACACTACTATACCGAGGTCGTGGCCTCGGGCCACCACCTGACCGTGGACGAACCCGAATCGGTAGGGGGAACGGACCGCGGCGGGACGCCCTACGACCTGCTGCTCGGGGCGCTGGGTTCCTGCACGTCCATCACCCTGCGGATGTACGCCGACCGGAAATCCTGGCCGCTGGAGGAGATCGTCGTCCGGCTCACTCACGCGAAGGTCCACGCCAGCCAGTGCGAAACCTGCGAGACCACCGAGGGGAAGGTGGACCGCATCGAGCGCGACATTGAACTGATCGGCGACCTGACCGGTGAACAGCAGGCGCGCCTGCTCGAAATCGCCAACCGCTGTCCCGTGCACAGGACGCTCCATTCGGAGATCCTGGTGGAGACCCGGCTCTTCGAACCGTAAGCTCACGGCTTTACGACCCATGAACTACCTCGCCCATCTGTATTTCGCCGAAGACACGCCTGAGTCCTGCGTGGGGAACCTGATGGCGGATTTCGTCCGGGGACCCGTGGACCGGCAACCGTACAACGGGGCCGTCATGCGGGGCATGCGAAGCCACGTGGCCGTGGACCGCTATACCGACGGTCACGACGTGGTCCGCGAGAGCAAGGCGCTGATCAGTCCCTCCCGCCGCCGGTTCGCCGGGATCATCGTCGACATCTGCTACGACCATTACCTGGCCCGGCACTGGACCGATTTCTCGGACGAGCCGCTTCCCGCGTTCATCAAGCGGACCTACGGGTTCCTCAGCGCTTACCGGGGCGACATGCCGCCGGTACTGTCGCGGGTGATCCGGCACATGGTGAGGTACGACTGGCTGCACGGCTACCGGGAAATCACAGGGATCGGCCGGGCGCTGGACGGCCTGTCCATGCGCCTCCGGCGTCCCAACACGCTGGCGGGTTCCGTGGAGGAACTCGAGGCCAACTACGACGAAATGGAAGGGCAGTTCCTGCGGTTCTTCCCGGACCTGGTCCGGCACATGGAGACCGGATCTGGCCAGTCTCGTGAGGGGACGCGGCCGGGACCAGCCGGCACGATCCATGAGGAAAAACAGCCCAAACCGACCGGCGCCACCCACGAAGAAGCGCGGCTGAAACCTGCCGGCACGACCCATGAGGAGGCGGCGGAACGATGAAGAACCACTACGACGTCATCGTGGTGGGCCTGGGCGCCATGGGCTCGGCGACGTGCTACCACCTCGCCGGCCGGGGCGCGAAGGTCCTCGGACTGGAACGCTTCGACCTGCCCCACGCCCAGGGCAGTTCCCACGGGTATTCCCGCCACACGAAGACGGCGGTGTACGTGGACACGCCTTTCGAACCCTTCATTGAGCGGTCCTTCGAGCTCTGGCGGCTGCTCGAGGGCGAGACCGGCCAGCAGATCCTGGTGACGACCGGCTACCTGCGCATGGCCAACACGGGCTCGTGGGACCATTTGCGGGACAAGGTCCGCCACGAGGTCCTGACCGCCGACGAAGTGGCCTACCGGTATCCTCAGTTCACGCTCGAGTCCGACTACCACGGTCTGTACGATCCGGTCGGCGGACTCCTGCGTCCGGAACTGGGCATCGCGAGCCACCTCATCCAGGCGCTGAGGCGCGGCGCCAAGATCCACGGCCGGGAAGCCGTGACCGGTTGGAAGGAGACCGCCCATGGCGTGGAGGTCGAGACCGAACACGCCCGCTACGGCGCGGACCAGGTCGTCTTTACCGGCGGTTCCTGGACCGACAGGCTGATCGCCGGCCTGGGCATCACCCTGACAGTCTCCCGGCAGCCCCTGGCCTGGGTGTGGCCCGCGCGGAACGCCGCGTCCTTCGACGTGGGCGCGCTGCCGATCTGGCAGATCCCAGCGCCCGAATGCGACGGCGAATACTATGGTTTCCCCATGATGCCGGACCATCCGGGGTTCAAGCTGGCGCTGCACACTTTCGGGGAGACGTCCGATCCCGAGCATTTGGACCGCGATGCCCGACCGAAAGACGAGGAGGAGGTACGGGCGTGCCTGCGGCGGTACATCCCGGACGCGAACGGTCCGCTCACGGCCATGCGGATCTGCATGTACACCCGCACGGCGGACGAACTACCCGTACTCGACCGGCATCCGGCACACCACCGCGTGACCGTGGGCTGCGGCTTCAGCGGGAGCGGGTTCAAGTTCTCCTGCGCCTTCGGCGAATGGCTGGCCGAAACGGCGCTGGGGCAGCCCAACACGATCGCCAATAAGGCTTTCCGGTTTGAACGGTTGCTTGGGGCTGCAGATTCGGCGTAAATTGGAAAGCGACCAGGCCCGGAATCCCAACGTAACCCGGAACGGGCCGTGAATGGCCATGCGACCTGAATCACATCCAGGCCCCTCTCCCGACCAACAGGAGCGACCAAAATGAATACCCGGATCACCGAAGACCAGTGGGCGGTATTCGAACGACAGGGCTACCTTCGTCTCGGCAGCGTGATGGAACCGGGCGAGCTCGAGCGGCTCCAGGAGCGCATCGACGACATCATGCTGGGCCGGGCCGACATCGACTACGGCCGGGTCATGATGCAGCTCGACCGCGACCCGGAGCGCGGGGGCGACCGGCCCGGACCGCAAAGCAGGGGGCACAAGGGGGCCACGCTCTGCTACCGGAAGATCCAGGACCTGGAACTCGATCCGGCATACCTGTCCTTCATGCAGAAGCCGATCTTCGAGGCGATCTGCGAGCGGATCTACGGTGCCGATACGCCGGTAGCCTGCTTCCGCGCCATGTTCATGAACAAGCCCAGCGGCGAAGGGACGCCCCTCGTCTGGCACCAGGACCGGTGGACCGACCTGGACCGCGACCCCCTCGTCACGCTCTGGACGGCGCTCGATCCTGCCGTGGAAGCGAACGGCTGCGTGAAGATCATCCCCGGTTCGCACCGCCGGCTCATCAATCCGAGCCACGGGTCGGGTTTCCTGACGGAAGAGCAGGCGGAGGCCGCGGTGGCCGAGAACGAACCCATCAACATGGAAGTGGCCTGCGGCGAAACCGTGCTCATGCACAACTGGATGCTGCACAGTTCCGGGACGAACCGCACGAATACGGCGCGGCGCGCCTTCAGCATTTGCTTCATGGACGCGGCGACGCGGTCACGGACCGGGCACACGTTCCCCGTCATCTTCGGCGAGGGGGCGCTGAGTCCCGCGCTATGATCTGTCGACAACGACAATACCGCCGGCGGAATCCGCCACAGAGGAACACCGGCTAATAACCTACACATTCCAGGGGATCCCTCTACATGACATTCAAAAGCAAGCGAGTCCAGGCCGCTGTCTGTTCGGTGCTCATGGCCGCGTTTATCGTTTCAGGCTGCGGCTCCGCATCGGAAACCGCGCGAACCAGTCTGCTCGACCAGATCAAGCAGCGGGGCACCATCCGTGTCGGTGTATCGACCTTCGTGCCCTGGGCGATGCGCAACAAGCAGGGGGAACTGGTCGGTTTCGAGGTCGACGTGGCCAGCCGCCTGGCGGCCGACGCCGGCCTGGAGATCGAGTTCATCCCCACGGCCTGGGACGGGATCATCCCCGGACTCCTCGCCGGGAAGTTCGACGTGATCATCGCCGGCATGTCAATCACCCCGGCTCGCAACCTGAGCGTGAATTTCACCCGGCCCTATTCCCATTCGGAGCTCCTGCTGGCCGCCAGCAGCGATGAGGCGGGCCATCTCGTCGGCAAGGAGGACTACGATCGCGCCGACGTGACCATCGCGGTACGCCGCGGCTCGACCTCGGTCCAGGCGGCGCGGAAGAACTTTCCCCAGGCGACCATCCAGCAGTTCGACGACGACATTCTCGCCTTCCAGGAGGTCCTGAACGGCAACGCCGAAGCCGTCATCGCCTCATCGCCCAAACCGGAACACGAGGTGCTGCGCAACAGCGACCGGCTGTTCATTCCCTTCGACGAACCCCTGGACCGCGGCGCCGAGGCCATCGCGATCCGGCAGGGAGAAACGGACGCCCTGAATTTCTTCGACAACTGGATTCTGCTGCGGACCGAGGACGGATGGCTGAAGGAACGGCGGGACTACTGGTTCAAGACGCTGGACTGGGAGGACGATGTGGCGGCGGACCAGTAGGCGCCGCTACGTCGAGATTGGCGCATTGGTCGAGATTGGCGCGTTGAAGGTTTTTATGTTCCGACACTGAGTCTTCCAGGTCGGCCGGTGTCTGATTCGCGGATGACGATTTTGACATCGCGTCCAAGGGTGGTCAGAAGGCGCAGAAGCCGATCTATGGAGTACTCCCGGAAGTCCCCTCTCATCAGTCGCGACACGTCGGGTTGAGACAAGCCGAGCAACTTCGCCGCCTCGACCTGCTTCAGTCTACGTTGGCGAATGATCCTGTCGATCCGCGTCACCAACTCCGCTTTAAGCAAGTGCGTTTCGGCATCCGGCAAGCCAAGATCAGCAAAGACATTACCACTACCGCGTTCGATCTTCACACTTTGAGATTTCATCGGTTTTGGTCTCCTACATAATTTGCCCGATAATGTCGCGCTGCGGTCTGTAATCTGCTGGAGCCCACCCATTCAATCGGTTTGAGTATCGGTTCGTTCATAGGAATATAGTGAAACCCCCATAATTAGACAATCATTTTTTGTGTTCTGATTGACTCAGACTGATTTTTGGCTAAATCCTCGTAGAAATTGCATTGAAATGAAAATCGCACCCGATGATGATGCCTAACGCACCCAATTCCCGCTTGACATAGCCCGCCCTCCTGCGTATCTGGTACAGACTCAAAATGACCGTGTAGCGCATTCCGCCGGAGCCACGTTTCATGCCCCTCGTCCTGTACGACACCTACACCCGCAGCCTGCGTGAATTCGAACCGCTTTCCCCGGACGAGGTGGGGCTCTACGCCTGCGGCCCCACGGTCTACGATTTCCCCCACATCGGCAACATGCGTACCTACGTGTTCGGCGACCTGCTGCGCCGCGCGCTGGTTTTCAACGGGTACAAGGTCCGCCACGTGATGAACATTACGGACGTGGGCCACCTGACGTCCGACGCGGACACCGGCGAGGACAAGATGGAAGAGGGCGCGCGCCGCGCCGGCAAGACGGCCTGGGAGATCGCCGAGTTCTACACCGGGATCTTCAAGGAGGACATGCGGCGGCTCAACATCCTCGAACCGGATACGTGGTGCCGGGCGACTGACCATATTGAGGAGCAGATCCGGGAGATTCAGTGCATTGAAGCCAAGGGATTCACGTACCGCACGTCCGACGGGATCTATTTCGACACGTCGAAGCAGCCTGATTACGGGTATCTCGCCCGCCTGGACGTGGAGGGGCTGGAGGCGGGCGCCCGGGTCGACATGGCGGAGAAGCGCAGCATCACCGACTTCGCGTTGTGGAAGTTCAGCCCCCCGGATGAGCAGCGGCAGATGGAATGGGACAGTCCCTGGGGCGTCGGGTTCCCGGGATGGCACATCGAGTGCTCGGCCATGTCCGCCAAGTTTCTCGGCCCCTATTTTGATATCCACCTGGGCGGCGAAGACCACATCTCGGTGCACCACGCCAACGAGATCGCCCAGACCGAGGCCTGTCACGGCACGCGCCTGGCCAACTTCTGGATGCACGGCTACTTCCTGCAACTGGGAGACGCCAAGATGGCGAAGTCCTCGGGCGGGTTCCTGCGGGTGCAAACACTGATCGACCGGGGGTACGACTCCCTCGTCTACCGGCTGTTCTGCCTCAGCGCGAGTTACCGGTCCAAGCTCAACTTCAAATGGGAGAGCATCGAAGGCGCCGCGCGGCAGCTGAACCGATTGCGGCTGGCCGTCCATGGCTGGGGCGAGGCCGCCGCTGAGGCCGATGAGACCTACATGCAGCGTTTTACCGAAGTCGTGAACAGCGACCTGAACATGCCCCGCGCCATGTCCGTCACCTGGGACCTGGTCCGCAGCGATCTGCCGGACGGCCTGAAGAAGGCCACGATCATGCGGTTCGACGAAATACTGGGGCTGAGCCTGGCCGAGTGGGCACCGGAAGCAGCGACGGTGCCGGACCACATCAAGGACCTTGCCGAGGATCGGCGCCAGGCCCGCGCGGAAAAGCGGTACGCCGACGCCGACGCGCTACGCGATCAGATCATCACCGCCGGTTTCGATATCAAGGACACGCCGAAAGGACCGGAAATCACCCCCAGGGCCGTCGCGACCGAGGCGGCGAACTGACAAGACCCTCTGCCATGAACCTGCTGCTGGTCGGCGGTTCCGGTCTCGTCGGGACGGCCATCACGCCCTACCTCCAGCCACACCACAACCTGCGGGTGCTGGACCTCAACGCTCCCCAGCACGACGATGTCGAGTACGTGGAAGGATCCATCGCCGACCCGGAAGCGGTGCGTCGCGCCCTGGACGGCATGGACGGATTCATCACCATGGCGATGAAGGGCGGGCAGGGCGGACACGACCGGCACCACACCCTGGAGCAGGTGATCGACAACTACACGGTCAATTGCCTGGGCCATCACGTGCTGCTGCTGACCGCCTTCGAGATGAGGATCACGCGGGGTATCTACACCGGCACCATGAGCGTCCACAACCGGCACCGGACCTGGTACCCCTCCGAGGAGGAGGTGCCCCGGGACGGCCCCAACGTCTACGGCCTGACCAAGGGCTTGACGGAGGAGATCTGCCGGTACTTCGCCCGCGAGTACGACATGAGCCTGCTCGTCTATCGCATCACCGGACCCTGCAACCGGGCCATGTTCATCGACCGGATCAAGAACCCGCCCGGCGGGCCGAAGCTCTACTACACCGACGAGGAGGACATGGCCGAGGCCTACCTGGCCGGCTTGAGGTTCCTTGATCAGACCGGCAACGGCCGCTGCGAGGTGTTTTTCATTTCCGGAGATGAAGACTGCGAGGAGATGAACATGGCGAAGGCCCGCGAACTCCTGGGCTGGGAGCCGTCCGCGCGGAAGAAGCTGGGGATTTGAGGGGATCTGGATGTGGAATTACATTGCCAAGTAAACCGACTGTGTCAAAAACATTGCCAGAGCGGGATTAATCAGTGGATGGTATTGGGTCGGTAAGCTTTGGGTCGACGTTCTATATGTAATAGCAGACCTTGGTGTTGGCCATTCTTGCTTTTAATCAGTTTATAGAACAGGCGGTAGGCACTAATCGTTACAATGTAAACACCTTTTTCGGATTTGTGCTTTCTGGGCTTGTGCTTTACCTTGGCAGTCCTATTAACAATTCCCGCAATTGCTTCGGCCACTTCCTCTTGTACTTGCTCAGACAGTTTTTTGGGTCACGTCTAAACCGCGTCGTGGCCTTGAAGTACGCAGGCAATGCAAAAGGCACATTCATTCATCATCTTTCAGAAGTGAAAGTAGATCTTGCCTGCTTTTGATTTTCCTGGCCATGACCGGGCTTGCCAAGCCATCATGAATGCCTATTTTCTCCCGCAATTCCTGATACTTTTTTGCATAACCTGAACAGAAAGTTGATACTTGATTGTAAGCACCTTCTGGCAGTTTGTCATTTTCCGGAAGGTTGTCCAATTTCTGCATTAGTGAAATTGTTATCTCTTCCATCTCTTCCAAGCCGCATGTTACGGTTTCATCTGGATCGAATTCTTCATCAGCTGGACACTGCAAAAGTGATTGCTCGATATTTATCACAGTTCTGGCTAAAAACGTGTCATAGTATTTCACCAAGCAGTGAACAACTTCGGCTACATCAACCTGGACTTTGTCGCTCTGGTCGTTTTCTGCAAGTGCATTGCTTATAGATGTACCTGTATCTTTTATCCTGTCCAGTTCAGCCATTGCGGGTTCTACAAACATTGTGGTATGTAACATGTGCTGTGCTCTCAAGTAAGGCTTTACCTGTAAACGGGAATACTTAAATCAGTTACACCATTATTGGCTAATTGTCAAGTACTTGGTGGTCCACTTCGCCCCGTCTCGCCGACACGCACGCCATCTTCCCCCGTTGCAGACCACACCTGAAATCGACCAATCCCAGGCTGGAAAGCAGGTACTCGTGCGTCTCAACGGGCAATCTCCGGGGTCGCTCGGGATCGTCTTTCTCGAAAGGAACCACGAAATCCGCGTTGACCAGGATCCCGCCGGGTGCAAGGAGTTCGTGCGCCTGCCGGTAGATAGCTTCGAGGGCGCCGACGCCGCCGAGGTCGTGGAGGGTCTGAAGGGTGAAGATCGCGTCGAAGGGGCCGAGCCCTCGGGTCCAGGCGTCGCCCTTCAGGTCAGCTTGAATTATGCGCGCGTCTTGGTAGCCGGATTCCTCGAGCAGTCCGTCCACGTGTAGGACCAGCGTCGGCTCGATTTCAATCCCCGTGTATAAAATGGTACCGGGCGGCTTCATTCCGGGACCGTCGGCTAATCCATCAACCACAGCGTGGGCGAGTCCTCCAGCACCAATCCCCAGTTCCAGCAGGCGGATCGTTGCGTGATGATCACTCCCGGGCGATTTCGCCTGGTGACGTTCCTGTTCGCGCCACTCGCCCCGCCACTCGACAAGCGTCCGCACTACGCAGCCCGCCATCGCCGCCCGCTCGGGCCAGCGCCGATCCAGGTCCTCCGTCCACGCGTCGATGTAGTCCGGCCCCGTGAAATCCGACAGCGCCATGAGAGTGATTCCTTAGACGTTTCCTGGCGGCCAGGTCGGTCCGCGTCGGCTTGCGCGCGAGGCCCGCTTAGTGATCGATCAGCGACTGCTTCCGCCGCGCCACGCTTTTCGATTAGTCCGTCCGCGTCGGCTTGCGCGTGTGACTGAAGGAATCGAGCCGGGGGGTATCGGGCGGCCAATATACCGCTTCGTTGGACTCCTGCCAGGGGTTGCCGCACATGTTGGTGAGGATGTGCCACTCGGCCGCGCCGATATCCGGATCGGGATGGAAGAGGAACCGCTTCAGCCCGGCTTCCCTTGAGGCGTTCAGGATACCGGCCAGGTCCCGGGCCGGCATGGCGTCGCCCGCGTGCGGCGCGCGGCCCGTGGAGACCCAGCAGATGCACTTGTCCGTATCGCCGATGGCCTCCAGGGCGCGGCGGGTCTCCCCGTACACGATGGTGGAGAAGAACTCATCGGGAAACCCCATTTCCATGTCCATCAGGGTGCGCACGCCCGGCAGGTCGATGCCGAAGAGCAGTTTCACCACGTCGAAGGCGTCTTCCTCGGTAAGCGACGGGTTCCATTTCCCCAGCCGCTGCACCCAGCGGGAGACCGTCCCGTACATGCCGTCGAAGCCCCGGTGCCAGTAGTAGTGCTTGGGGAAGATGAAGTCGAACCAGGACGCCATGGCGTGGTAGTCCTGGCAGGTCAGCGAGGAGAAGGCCGCCGTGCGGGGAATGCCGCCGAGTTCCACCCTGCGGTTGAGCTTGCCGACCTGTTCGGCTATGGCGGCCATGTGTCCCAGGGCCGTTTCCCGGCGGGCGCGGAGCCAGTACAGGGCGTCCTCGTTGATGTCGAAGAGCTGCATGCCGGCGAGCATGCCGCCCGGCGCGCGGTACCGCACCTCGGCCGGTGTGAGTTGGTGGAACCGGTCCCACAGGTGCTCGATGCCGCGCTGCAAACGGTCCATGTCGTACCCCAGGGCGGCGAAGCGCGTGTCCTCGCCGGGACGTATCTCGAAGAGCTCTCCCCCGTGGTGGAAGGCCAGCTCGTAGTGTTGCTCCCCCGGTCCGTCGATGAGGAACCCGTGGGCCTGGGGCAGGGCGTTCATGGCGTCCTGGACCGTCGCGGCGTGGCCGATCACGCCGTATGGGTCTTCCTCCACGGGACGCTGTCCCCCGCCCAGGCCCGCGCCGAAGGTGATGATGTGCCAGCCCCTTTCCCTGGCGTCGTCGAGCATGGCGGCGAAAAGGCGTTCCTTTTCGGGATCGCGCGTTCCCTCCGCGGGCGGATCGACACCGAAGGAACGGTACACGGCGGGATCGCTCTCTAAAACAGGCATCCTCGTGCCGTCGTCCCGTTCGAAGTGGAGATAGCCCACCACGATGCCGGTGACGCCCCCGTCCTGCCACGCGTCGAAGATCCGCTTGTAGTCGGAGATGTACCGATCGAGGGGGTTGTGGACGAAGATCCAGGCTTCCATTTCGTTCTCCTTTTACGAGGTCAAAAGCCGGCACAGATGGGGGATGAACAGCCGGTTGTCGGCCGCGACATAGATCAGCTCGCCCCCCATGCGGCTGAAACTCTTGCCCATGCGGTTGTAGTAGGCCGGGTCGTCCATGGGCGGCTCCCCGGCGTTCCAGTCCCAGTTCTCCGCCGTGAGGTCGTTCACCGCGATGAGGGGCCGCACGGGTCCGAGCCCGTCCTGCCGCCGCAGGTTGTTGGCGATCGAGACGGACTTTTCGAAGACCTGGGGCGCCATGATCGAGGAGCCGACGGACAGGAACACGCCGCCGTCGATGCGGGAGACGCCCTCGGCGAAGATCTGGAAATCGATCATCCCGCCCCGACCGTAGGCGGCGCCGCCGGCCAGGGGATGGGTATAGACGATGTCGTACCCGATACCGGGATGCACGGTGAGCGGCACGCCCAGACGACAGGCATTCCCGGTCAGTGAATGTTGCTTGTAGGGATGTTCGACGGCGTGGCGGCCCGGTGCGATTCCGTGGCGCACGATCGTCTGCAGGAGGTCGGCGCGGGCGGGCATGGCCTCGTCGTCTGCGGGATCGGCGGACCAGTCCGCGAGGGCCTGCCGAAGTTCGGCCGGGTCGGGAATGCGGTACCCGTCCTCCACGATCATCCGCCCCACCGACTCCCCGTAACCCAGGCCGTCCGCCGTGCCGGCCAGTACCGCCAGCGCCGTATGCCGGCCGGTCTCGTCCCACGTGCCGAAACGTCCCCGGGCGACATGGCCGCGCACGTCCTCCTCGGACCTTCCGTGGAAGGCGTATTCCCAGTCGTGGATCACGCCCGCGCCGTTGGTGGCCAGGTGGGTGATCCAGCCCGCTTCCATCATGCGCGTGACCACGGGACCAAGCCCGTTCTTCACGAGGTGCGCGCCGTAGGCCAGCATGACGGAAGCGCCCCTGGAACGGGCTGCGCGCATGCGGCCCGCTATCGTCTGGATCTGGCCTGCCTGGCGGGATGTAGCCGGGGGCAGCGGACTATCGGGATCGACGCGTATGTCGTCGATATGATGCTTGCTTTCCCGGTCCGCCAGCGGTTCAACATGCACCCTGCGGCCATCGATGCGCGGGTAGCCCATGGGCGTCCGTTCCGGAGGTGTGATGCATGGAGGAGAGGATCGATCGCCTGCCTGAAGGCTAATATACGTCCGGGCCCGGTCACGCCAACTTTTTTCAGATACCGATTTCGACGCCCTTGACCGACACGCCCTGGCGGGTGATCTCGAGGTCGACCCGGCACGCTTCCGTGTCGATGAGGAGCCGGTAGGCGCCCGGCGTACCCGGGGCGAAGGAAACGGTGTCGAGGACCTGGCCCTTTAGGGCGGCCAGGGCCTCGTTGGTCTCCGCGACGGCCTGCTTGACGGCCGCTCCCCGAGGCGTGCCGTTGAACAGCCGGAGGAACCGCTTCTCGGCTACGGCGCTCTGGCGCCGACGCACGCGGCCGGACTGCAGGGTGAGTTCGAGGATGTTCTCGAGGCTGGGGACGTTTTCCGGGGAAACCTGTCCCGTTTCGATGTCCCGCCGCAGGGCGAGGTAGGGGATCCTGGCATCCTCGTCCGGCAGGGACGCGGTGAATCCGTCCAGCTCTTCCAGCAGCAGTTCCCGGTCCTGTTCGTCCAATCTCGGGACGCCGCCGTCACGTCCGGGCATTGCTGTCCCCTTCGACCGATCCGCCGCACACCACGGATCGCGTGCACCGTCCATCCCGTTCCACGGGTCGCGGTGACGCCAAGGTGTCGCTTGCGGAAAACCCCGTGGCCAGGAAGGATTCCTCGGCCCCGCCGAGCCGCCAGGCGGATTCACGGACGATCCTGCGCAACAGGCGCAGGTAGAGGATGGCCGCACCACTCATTTTTCCGCCTCCTCGGCCACCAGCGCTTCCATCTCGTGCTCGAAACCGCCGGTCTCCACTGGGCAGTGCATGCCGCATTCCTTGGGCGCGTTCTTTTCCCACCACCAGCGTCCCGCGCGCGAATCTTCGCCGGGCTTCGTGACCCGCGTGCACGGCATGCAGCCGATGCTGGTATAGCCCTGCTCGTAGAGGGGATGTTTCGGGACGTCATAGAGCTCGATGTAGTCCCAGACCTCTTCCTGGGTCCAGTCCGCCAGGGGGCTGATCTTCGCCAGTCCGCCGTGGTCGTGATCGATCTCGATCTTGCGGATGTTCGCCCGGCTGGCCCACTGGTCGCGCCGCAGCCCGGTGAACCATCCGTCCAGGCCCTCCAGGGCGCGCCGGATCGGTTCGACCTTGCGCACGTTGCAGCACTTGAAACGCGATTCCACGGACTTGTAGAACAGGTTCACGCCGTGGGCGCCCACCATGTTCTCCACCTGGAGCAGGTCGGGGAAATACACCTGGATGTCGATGTCGTAGTGGTCCCGGACCTGGTCGATGAAGTCGTAGGTCTCCTGGTGCAGCCGGCCCGTGTCCACCGTGAACACGTGGATGTTCGGATCGATCTGCCAGGCCATGTCCAGCAGGACCATCCCCTCCGCCTGAAAGCTCGTACACAGTCCGGCGCGCCGGCCCCAGCGGTCCAGGGCCCATTCGATCACGGTCTCGGGGGATTCCCCGTCGAACTCGATGGCCAGTTGTCCGGCTTCGAACTCGTCCAGGAAGTCGCGGCCGGGGTGGTCGATGTGTTCCAGGTGGTCCGGGCGGTCCGGGCGGTCCATGGTGCTCATTCCTCTCCTGTGGCAATCGCGGCGAGTTCGATTCCGGCGGCTATCGCGGTCAACTCGTCGTCGCTGTGGCGGTGAAAGAACTTCTGTATGGTCTCGTCGTCCGTTTTCTGGTCCAGGTAAGCGCCGAACAGCCGTTCGGTATAGACATGGACGGACTCCGCGGGCACGCGCCGAAGCACGGGCTGGCCGATGGCGGCCTGTCCGCTCAGGCCGCCGCGGAGGAACAGGTCGTATCCCCGCAGCCGCTCGCCGCCCTCGCCCCGCTCGCGGAGCGTCGTGGCCTGAAACCCGATATCGCCGATCCAGTGGTGGGCGCACGCGTGGGGACAGCCGTCCAGGTTCAGCCGCAGGCCCTTCGCCCGGTCGCCGAAGACACGCTCCATGTGTTCCACGATCTCCGCCATCTTGGTCTTGGTCTCCCCGACCGAATAGTTGCAGAAGGGCTCGCCCGTGCACGCGATGCTGGTTCCCCGCAGGTCGTTGACCTCCATGGGAAAGCCGATGCCGGCCACCGCGCCGGTAACGGATTCCAGCCGGTCTCGGGGAATGTCCGTGAGGATGACGTTCTGGCGGCGGGTCAGCCGGAATTCACCCCCGTATTCGTCGGCCAGGTCGGCCAGCTGGATCATCTGCGTGCCGGTGCAAAGTCCCAGGAACACGGGAAAACCGGCGTAGTACAGTCCTTCCTGCACCTGTTCGTGTATGCCCGTGTGGTCGTGCTCCACCTCGGGCGGCGCGGGTGCCTCGCCATCGTCCAGACGGTATCCCAGGCGGGCTTCCACGCGCTCGCGGTAGGTTTCGACGCCCAGGTCGTCGACCATGAATTTCATCCGGGCCTTCACGCGGGACATGCGGTACTTGAGGTCTTCCTTCCACACATCGATGATGGCGCGAAGGACCGGGATTACGTCGTCCACAGGCACGAAAACGCCCAGGTCGCTCGACAGCCGCGGCCAGGTGGACAGGCCGCCGCCGATCCGGATTGCGAACCCGGGGCGGCCCTCCCGGACGAGGCCCATCAGGCTGATGCAGTTGATCTCCGGCGCGTTGCACTGGTGGGAGCAGCAGGAGATGGTGATCTTGTGCTTCCGTGGCAGGTCGCAGTAATCGGGGTTCCCGTAGAAGAAATCGGCGACTGCCTCGATGACCGGACGGGCGTTGAAGAGTTCGTCGGCGGCCAGACCCGCCACGGGGCAGCCCGTGATGTTGCGCACAGTGTCGCCGCATCCGCCGCTCGTGGACAGCCCCGCGTCATTCAGCGTTTCGAAGATCCGGGGCAGGTCGTTCAGTTTCATGCCGTGGAGCTGGATGTTCTGGCGCGTGGTCAGCTCGCCGTAGTCGCCGCCGAAGTCCTGGGAGACCCGGCCGATGGTGCGCAGCTTGTGTGGCGTGAGCCGTCCGCCCGGCAGCTTGACCCGCATCATGAAGTGGCCCACCTTGGGCTTGTCGTGATACAGCCCGTACCACTGCAGGCGCACCACGTCCTCCTCCGATATCTCCTCGTAGCCCCGGTCGATCAGTTCCGGCAGGTCGTTGATGACCTCCATGGGCGCCTTTTCGTGCTTGAGCCGTTCCACGTAGTTGCGCTTCCGGACCAGGTCCCAGGTGGGTTCCGGTTGTTCGCGCCGAGGTCTGCGGACCGCTTTTGCCATTTTGTTCCCGTTCGAGGTGCGTCTGCCAGGTACGTCTGGCCACGATTTGTTGAAAACGAACTCCCAGTATACCGGGGTCGGAATGGGGCGTCAATAGAAAAAATTACAAACTTGATCAAAATGGTAAATATTAGCGATTCGGCATGGCGCTAGTATTTGGTTTACGAGATCCGGGCTGCCAAATCACACTGATACGATTAGAGGGTCAAAACTACGCTATAGCGGGGCGGGAACTGTCCTGGGCTGAAGGACCTTAAGTAGGGCACACTAGGTGAAAGGAGGGATTATCGATGACCGAATATCTGAATCATGAAGGCAGGATAAGCCGGCTCGAGGGGATTATCGAGCAGATCGACAAGCGATTGGGAACGATTGAAAGGGTGGGCTTTTCAATTCTTGCGACTATCACGGCGCTGTTGGCTGGTGTTGCTACGATTCTGGTTAAACTGTGGTCCTAGTGAGTGATGGACCGGAAGGTCGCCGGGACCGGGATCCACGCTTGTTGCCGAAATCAACGGCCTTCATGCGATCCTTAAGACGATCCTTCACCCGATTCCTCATCCGATTCTTCGATCCGTTGCTTTCGCATCCACAGCCAGTAGGCCGGGATGCCCAACGAGGTGATGGTCAGCCCGATCAGGGTATTTCCGGGGTCGCTGACGACGATGGACACGAAGAAGATCACGCCGATGAGCACGAAGATCGCGGGCGTGACGGGATACCCGAGCGTGCGGTAAGGCCTGGGCACGTCGGGCCGGGTGCGCCGGAAGATGAACACGCTGAAGGTGGTCGTGATGTAGAAGAGCCACAGGGAGCCGGTCCGCGCCGCGATGATGGCGCCCCAGTCGCCCAGGAAGATGATATTTAGGATGCCCACAACGGCCAGGAACACGACGGCGTTGGCCGGCGTTCGGTAGTGCGGGTGGACGCGCGCGACCCATGAGAAGAACATCTTCTCGCGGGCCATGGCGAAGAAGACGCGCGGTCCGGTCAGCATGCCGGCGTTCACGGTGCCGAAGGTGGAGATCATGGCGGTCGCGGCGATGAAAGCCGCCCCGATCGGTCCGACGAGTGCTTGCATGGTCTCGGATGCGACCCGTTCGCTCTCGGCGACGCCCGTGTTGGAAAGCACCAGCAGATAAGCGCTGTTCACGAGCAGGTAGACGACGGTGGTGATGGCGAGACCCAGTATGATGGAAAAGGGCACCCAGCGTCTCGGATTCTTGATCTCCTCCGCCACGTAGGTCGATCCGTCCCAACCGTCGTAGGCGCCGAAGGACGCCATCATGCCGAGGCTGACCAGGCTGAGGAAACCGATGGTGAGCGTGGAATCGGAAGGCCAGACCGGCTGGAAATTACTCGTGTCGGGCGTGATCCCGAAGGCCAGGGCGACCATGAGGAGCAACCCGCCCACCTTGAGAAAGGAAGACAGGTTCTGGACGAGACCACCGAACCGCACGCCCAGGTAATTGATGAAGGCCAGGATGATCAGGGCGATGATCGCCACGCCCCGCATGGCCCAGTCCGGGTATGGACTGTACTGGCTGACGAAATAACCCAGGTAGGTGGAGAATACGATGGAGATGGCCGCCAGGTCGCAGGGACGTATGACCAGGAGCGAGGTCCACCCGAAGAGGAAAGCCCACAGTCGCCCGTAGGCTTCTTTCAGGAATACGTACACGCCGCCTGAACGCGGCATGAGGCCGCCCAGTTCGGCGAAAGTCACCGCGCCGCAGAAGGCCATGAAGGCGCAGATGACCCAGACCAGGAGGTTCCAGCCGGAAGTACCCACGTATCCGGCCACGATGGCGGGTCCCGCGAAGATGCCGGAACCGATGATCCCACCGATAATCACGGTCGTCGCCGTGACCGGTCCCAGGTCCCGCTTGAGTTCGGTCTCTTCCCCGAAGGAATCGGATCGAGCGTCCCTCTGAGCATCGCTCATGGCTGCCTCGAACGGGATTTCCCGGATGAATTGTTAAGGGGTGTTGTGCTTAATGTGGTCTTTTTTTCGGTGCGTGTAAATGATTAATCGCGCGAAACGGCGTTCAGATCATTACGGCGCGCCGGGGTTCAGCGCCCTTCCGCGATGCCCAGCCCGATGATCCGGTCGGCGTTGCGCCAGAGGATTTTCTCGCACACTTCGGGGGTGATGTGCCCCTCGTCCCGTCGGGCGCGGAGCCACTCGATATGCTGGAAATCGAGTTCGGCGTCCGTGTGATCGAGCCCGAGCAACAGCCGGTCCTGGAATTCGTCCAGGAACACGTAGGTGAAGGCCGGGTCGCGGGTCAGGGCATTGAATCCGGAGCCCGCCGACAGGTCGCCGCACAGGTTGGGATAGGTCCTGAACAGCCGGACCAGGGTTCCGCCGGGCGCGATTGGCGTCTTGGCGTAACCTTCCTTCCGGTCGGCCGTGAGATCGCCGCTGATCTCGCTCCAGAAGGAGGCGCTGTGGCCGAAGAAGCGCAGGTTCGGAAACCGTTGGAGGGCCTTCTCGAACCGTGGAAAACCCAGTTCGTCGATCAGTCCGTACGTAACGACCTCCGGCGGCGAGGTGTGAAAGGTCACGGGCAGGCCCAGGTCCTCGCACGCGGCGAAAAGATTCCATAGCCGGGGATCATCCCAGTACACCCGGCTGGTCAACTCCCCCACGCCCCTGGCGCCGCGGGCCACGTACTGATCCAGCACGTCGCGGAACGCGTCCACGCTGTCCAGGTCGTAACGGCGCACGTCGAAATCGCAGAAGGGGATGAACCGCCCGGGGTAGAGCCGGCAGATGTCGAAGACCTCGCCCATGCTCTGGGGTTCCCCGATCACCTCGGCGGACGTGAGCGGCAGGATCACTGCCTTGTCGATCCCCTTCTCGTCCATGCGCCGGACCTGCTCCTCGGCCGACATCATGGGCAGGCCGTTGTTGCGTTTCTTCAGCACCGGCCAGCGGAAGACGTGAGCGTGAATGTCGATGACCATGATGAACCTTTTACTTATGCTACGGTCTTCAGTCGGACGGATGGAAGTTTCTTCAGACGTTGGTTGACCGGATCCACTTCAATCCCCGCGGATAACAGCGCGGTAGCACCGAGCTGCGGTTCGGTGCCCGGTTCGCCGAAGAGCACGGTCCCGCCTACGTGCTCACCCATCACTTCGAGCGTAGCCACGGTGACATCCACCGAAATCTCGCTGCCGTCCTCCAGCGTGTAAACGCGTGTCGTCCTTGGCTTCAGGCCAATACTCTCGAGATACGGCCGAGGGACAAGGGTGTCGGTGGCACCTGTGTCCACCAGGAACAGTCCCTCCCAGTACTTCCGCGCATCCGCAGGATTGGTGACCCTGACCCTGGCATGGATCGCACCCAACTCGTGTCTCCTTCCGGGAAAGCCCGTACTAAGTCACCCCAGCCCCCACACCTCCGCCGCCGTACCCCCCAGCAACCGGTCTTTCTCCGCACTCGTAAGGAAGTCGTAACCCTCCAGGACCAGCAGCAGCTCGTCGGCCAGCGAAAGCCAGTTGTGCTTCACCCGGTGATGTCCCGGGTACCCGGTGCCCCACATGGCCCGTTCCACCCCGAAGGCATCCAGAAGCGCGCGGATGAAAGGGTGCATGTCGCGGAAGGGGAAGGGCTCCTGCGACCGCCCCTTCACGTCCGAGATCTTCACGAAAATCCGGTCGTGCCGGGCCAGGTCGAGAATGGGCTGGAAGACCTCCATCCCGGTTTCAGGATCGGGATATCCCATGTGGTCGATGATCAGCGTCATGTCCGGATGGCGCCGGGCGATCTCGTCGACCTGGGGCGCATCCCCGGGCCTCATGTGGAACTGGATCACCGCGTCCCGTGCGGCGAGTTTCTCCCACATGGTCCGGTTGTCTTCTTTCACGAGAATCTGCTCGTCCGGATAGTAGAAGGGGTGGAAACGGAAACCGACCAGCCCCCGGTCCTCCATCCAGTACCGGACCTGCTCGGCGTTCCCTTCGGTATCCTGCGGGTCGATCAGGCCGTGCCCCACGAACCGGTCCGGAAACCGGGCCACGGAATCGGACATGTAGCCGTTGTCCCATGTCGACCACGACGTCTGCACCAGCACGCTTACGTCCACGCCGTTGGCGTCCATGTCTTCGATCAACTCGTCGGCCGTACCGGGCTCGTCCGGCTCCGCCGTCCACGTCGGTGCGGTGGGCCCCACCGGGTACCGGGGCGGATCGATCTCCCAGACATGTACGTGAGTATCGACGATCATGTGGTGGTCCTTATCCTTTAAGGTGTATCACACACTACACGTATCGTAGGCCGCCTGCATCGCGGCCAGCGGGTCGCCCAGGGGCACGAACTCGTGGCCGACGTACCCCGCGTAACCGGTCTCGCCGATGGCGCGCATGACGGGCGGGTAGTAGATCTCCTGGGTCTCGTCGAGGTCGTTCCGGCCGGGGTTGCCCGCCGTGTGGAAGTGGCCGATGTGCGCGATGTTGACCCGGATGGTGCGGATCAGGTCGCCTTCCATGATCTGCATGTGGTAGATGTCGTAGAGCAGCTTGACCCGCGGCGAACCGACCCCCTCGCAGACGGACACGCCCCAGTCCGTGTAGTCGCACTGGTAGTCCGGGTGGTTCACCTTGCTGTTGAGCAGTTCCATGCACAGGGTTACGCCCTTCTCCTCTGCGGCCTTCACGACGCGCAGCAGGCCCTCGATGCAGTTGTCGCGGCCTTCGTCGTCGGACTTGCCCGCCCGGTTGCCCGAGAAGCAGATCAGGCCGGGTATTTCGTAAGCGACGGCCTGGTCCATGTTGGCCAACAGTTCGTCCTCGATACGGTCGTGATTCTCCCGCTTGTTCAACCCGTCGGGCAGGGAAGCGTGGCCCACGACGATGGCGATGTCCATGCCCGCGTCGCGCACCTGGTTCCAGTGCTCCTCCGGCAGCATCTCGACGGACGCGTAGCCCATACGCGCCGCTTCCCGGATAAGCGATTCCGGGGTTAGCCCGCCCCGGTTGAAACAGCCGAAACAGATGGACTGCCTGATGGTGCTCATTAATGGCTCCTTCAGATGTGGCGCGCCGTCACCCGTACGCGCCGTGCTCCAGGAACCCGAACAGGCGTTTCTGGCGGGGATCGGCATCACGGTATACGTGCTCGGGCATGGTGTAGTCGATGAAGGGGAAGTACTTGTGGCCGATGACGCGCCGCGCGTAGGTGATCTGGGTGATGTACCGCGTGCGGTCGCTCCGGTTCGGCCCGCCCCGGTGCCAGACCTGGTTGTTGAACATGGTGACGCTGCCCGCCGGGCCGAGGTTGTAGTGGATCCGGTCCTCCCACTCGGTACCCTCCAGCGAATCGGGACAGGGACGGCCGAGGAGGTGGGAACCCGGGATGACTTCCGTACCGCCGTGTTCGGGTTCTGTGACGTCGGTGAGATAGTAGTTGCAGGTGAAGAAGAGGACCGGCAATCGGATGTTCTGCGGAGGGTCTCCATCCGTCACCAGGAAATGGGGCGCGTCGTCCTGGTGCCACCGGAAGGACCCGCCGGGACGCGTCTTAAAGGAGTTGTTGTGGATGACGTGGCAGTTCTCGGCCACCAGCGCCTCGGCGAAGCTGACGATGGGCTCGAGGTCGAAGAGGCGGCGGTTCGTCTCGCTGAACTCGAACATGCGGTGGCACAGCGCCATGTGCTCGCTGACCGAATTCAGTCCGTTGGGGTTCTCCCGCAAGCCGTAGTCCAGGTCCCCGCGCAGGGCATCGCACCAGTCGGGCGGCAGCACGTTCTCCAGGAAAAGGAATCCCTGGCGGTTGAACGTATCGACCCAGTCCTGGATCTGCGCCGGTCCGGCGACTTTGCCACCCAGGGGGATTGTGCCGGTGGTCATGCCGTTTCCGTTACTTCGATCGAATTTGAGAAATGTGTTTTAGGAGATATGGTTCTCGTGTACCGGATATAACCGTGCACATGAAAACCGAATTAAACCGCGCTGATGGGAATGTGCAAGGGATTAAGTCCTTGGGTGGTCGGGGCTAGCCAACTCACAGGAAGATGATTGATTGGGACAGCCAGGTAGCGCATTCTTACGTAGTGCCCCGGTCCATGAACACTGGGGCTTTAAGAAGGAGGGTAACTATGATTCGTCCAACCGGGGTGAAAGCCCTTGATGGACACCGTCTCTGGCTCGAGTACTCCGATGGGTCCGCCGGAGAGGTCGATCTTTCCCATCTAGCGGGTATCGGGGTGTTTATCGCTTGGAATGATCATGGACGCTTCGAGGAGGTCCATATAGCCCCGCACGGAGCAATTGCCTGGGACGATGCCCTTGAACTTTGCCCTGATGCACTGTACTTGGCGCTTTCCGGCAAGTCTGTCGAAGAAGCCATGCCCGGTGTGCAAACGCTGACTGAGAATGCCTGAACTCTGCCAGCCGTCTGACCCCGCCCGGTAAGATTGCTCCGCTGGAGTAAACAGGACCAAAAACACCACATCGAATACGGCAACACCTCCTGTAGATAATCAACACCCTCCTACATATCCAAATCGTCAAGTACGCAAGCTGTCTTCGCGGCTGTTGCAATTACGGCCCTGGTCTGCGACTTCAGGTATAGTCCGCTTAGACAGGTTTTTCTTGACTTTCTTAAAATAACTAGTTATCTGACTAGTTATAATATCGTTCTTCAGTCCAAATGGGAACGTCGATCATCGATCAGGTCACTTTGTCATGGGCAGGGAATGGCAGGTCCAGGAAGCGAAGGCGAAGTTCAGCGAACTCCTCGAAACGAGCCGGGAGGAGGGTCCTCAGGTCGTGACCAAGCGGGGCGTGAAAACGGCCGTCCTGGTTTCCATCGAAACGTGGGAACGGATGGCGCGGTCGACCCGGCTCGGCCTAAAGGACCTGCTGCTGTCGCCGGAAGCGCGCACCGAGTCCCTGACGCCACTGCGGGAACGGCGTCGAACGCGCGGGACGGCAGACCCGTCAGGACCGGCAAACCCGGCAGACCCAGCAAACCCGCCAGGACCGGCAAACCCGGAATGACCCATGTATCTACTGGATACCGAAGTCGTATCGGAGCTTCGCAGGAGCCAGCCGCACAAGGATGCGCTGGCGTGGTTTTCGGACGTGGCCCCGGACCAGGTCTACCTTTCCGCCGTGACCGTGGGCGAGATTCAGACGGGCATCGAGTTCGCCCGGGCAAAGGATGCTTCCCGGGCGGCGGAACTGGAGTCCTGGATGGGCAAACTGATGGATTCCCAACGTGTCCTTCCCATGGATACGGCGGTCTTCCGCGTGTGGGGAAGGCTTCTGTACCGCCGGTGGGACGTCCGCATGACCGACGCCATGATCGCCGCGACGGCCGTGGTGCACCGGCTGACCGTGGTCACCGGGGATCCAGAATCCTATGACCGGCTCGGCGTAGAAACGCTGAATCCATACGAGAAGGTAAACGGTAATGTATGACGTAGACGCCATCGCCGCCTACGACCGGGAGAACGTGGCGGACATCAAGGCCCGCCAGGGCCGGATCAACGAGGACGGGCGCGCGGCCGGGCTGAAGATCACGGACGTGCGCACCTGGCGCGTGCTGATGCCGTGGCGGGGCACGAAGCGATGGGACGGGTCCGCGGAAGGGTTCTCATTCGCCGAATTCGAAACAGACCAGGGCCTGGTGGGCGTAGCCGAAGGTTTGTCCAGCGAGGCCGACGCGCTGCGTTCCCGGGTCCTGGGAAAAAACCCCTTCGAACCGGAGGTCCGCGGGTTGATGGGCCTGGCCTACTGGGACCTGGCCGGCAAGATCGCCGGAAAGCCCCTCTACCGGTACCTTCGCGAGGTCTTCGAACTGGATACTCCGGTGGTCACGAAGATCCCCATCGCGGCCTACACCTGGTGCCGCTTCCCCGACGTGAACGGCGAGCACGAGGTGACCTTCGACACCTATCCGCGGCACGTGAAAGCGCTCATGGAGGACGAGACCTTCCGGATCATCAAGCTGTCCATGTGCGACTTCGAGCCCCATCGTTACGTCGAGCTCATCCACAACATCCGCGATGAGGTGGGCTTCGACGTGGACATCCGCGTCGATCCCCACGCGTCGTGGAGCGAGAGCGAAGCCCTGCGGTTCATGCAGGGGGTGGAGGACTGCCGGATCGAATGGATCGAGGAACCCGTCGGCGGCCGGTTCGAGAACATCTTCCGCGCCGGCCACCGCCTGCGGCTCATGAGCAGCATCCCCATTTCCTCCCATGTCTGGCTGCCGCCCCTCCGCCGGGACGCGGCGCCCCGCCCCTACGGCGCTCATGTTTCGGGCCGCTACGGCGACGAGACCCTGGACCAGCCGCTGGACCTCGACGCCATACGCCGCCACGTGGCCGCCGACGTGACCGCGCCGGACGCCTACGCGGGGCCGCTGGCCCTCAAGCGGTACTACGACACCGCCCGGTTCATGGGCATGGAACTGGGCATGCACAGCGCCTACGAACTGGGTCCGGGCACGGCCATTCGCCTCCACGTCGCCGCCTTCGCCTTCCCCTACACCATTCCCTACCACATCGTACACGGGAATGGGACCATGCCCATGTCGCTTCACGGCCTGGACGCCCACTACAACCAGTGGGTGGGTGACGTCATCAAGGGCGGCAAGATGCCCTACGAGGACGGTTGCCTCCGCGTTCCCGAAGGACCCGGCCTGGGGGTGGAACTCGATCACGACCTGCTCGACGAATACCGGTGGACGGAAGAGAAGCAGGATCTGCACACCCGCCACATCGAGGCAATCCGGGCGAACCATCTCGACCGGCTGGGCTGGCGCAAGGACCGGCTGGGCTGGCTGCGGTAGACGAGCCGCGCTACCAGGCCGACCGCGCCGCCGTGCCGACCGCCAGCCTTCCACGCGCCACCAGCCTTCCACGCGGCCGTCCCCTCAGTCCTTCCGCAACCCGCCAACTCTCCACAGTACGCTGACTACCCCCAGGCTGGCGATCCCGCCGCAAACCGTGAGGGCCAGGGGCGCGCCCGCGACCGCGGCCAGTCCGCCGACGAGCAGGCGGCCGGGCGGACCGCCGCCGATGGCGAGGACAAGGAGGCCCATGACCCGGGGCCGCATGGCGTCGCTGGACGTGCGGAGGACGATGGAGGACTGCATGATACCGAACCCGGTCTGCCCGACGCCCACCAGGATCAACATGATGAGCGAAAGCGGGAAGGACGTCGACAGGGCGAAGACCAGCGTGGCCAGGGCGTTCACAAGGGAACTGATGGTGAAGACCATGCCGTCGCGGTAGTGTTGACCCAGCCGGTCGATTAGGGCGATGCCGAGGATGGAGCCGATGCCGGTGCCCGCGCCGAGGATGCCCAGTTCCAGGGGGCCGAGGAAGAGGACGTCCCGGACGAAGACGGGCAGCAGGACCTGGTAGGAGAAGGCGAAGGCGTTCATGATGAAAGTGATGATCAGCACGCCCGAGATCCTGGGATGCCGGCGGGAATACCGGTAGCCGAGGAGCAGGTCCTTCATGGGACCGAGCCGGCCCTTCTTCCGGCCCTTCCGGTCCGTAGCGGCGGAGAGCCGGACGATCACGACGATCTGGACGACCTGCAGGAGGAAGAGGGCCAGGAAGCCGCCCTTCGTCCCGGCGAACTCGAGCAGGACGCCGCTCATGAGCGGCCCGATCAGCCGGGAGATGTTCTGGGGCACCGTCTCCAGCACCATGGCGTCTGTCGTCCGGTCCTTGCCCACCAGGTCCGGGATAAGCGCCCGGCGGCAGGACCAGTCGTAGGCGCTGCCCAGGCCGATCAGGACGGAGCCGATGACGACGTGCCAGAAGGCCAGGTGGCCGAGCAGGGCGAGGACCCAGAAGAGGCCGATGACGATGCAGTTGATGAACTGGGCGTTGACGATCAGCCGGCGGTAGCTCACGTACCGGACCACCGTGCTGAAGAAGGGGCCGAAGAGCATGAACGGCGCCATGCGGCAGAAGCTGACCAGCGCCACCATGCCGGCCGAGTCGGTCATTTCCAGCACGACCCAGCCGACGATCAGTTCGTCCATCCAGCGCGTCTGCCACCAGATGCTGCTGGATATCCAGAGGTTACGGAAGTCGGGTATGGAAAGCAGGCGGGCCGCTTTCCAGCGTGAGCCGAGCCGGACGAACATGGACGCCCTGTGGAAAATCCTGTTGACGGGCAGGTGGGACCATCTATATTCCGATTTATCTGAACGATCGGCACCACCGATAACCGGATCTCCTCGTCGTCTGCCGACAATCCGGTCCGCGGTGATTCTGGGACAAGAAAGCCTTTCTATCGGCCACAGTCAAGCGTTCCGCATACCCTTTCGAACGCCGTGATCACGCCTGCTCGAAATATGGGAGTGCCGTCATGAGCGACGGGCTTCGCATCCTGTCCATCGGTGCGCATCCGGCCGACATATTCGACCAGTCGGGCGGCGCCATGGCCCATCACACCGCCCGCGGGGACTGGGTGGGATGCGTCGTGCTGACTCACGGCGCCCGCGTGCACGACAAGGTCATCAGCGACGACATGTTCCACGCGGATGAGGTGCCGGACGGGGACACCCTGAAGCGGATGATGGCGGAACGGTCCGACGTAAAGGCGGAAGAGGTGAAATCGGCGTGCCGCGCCCTCGGCGTGGAGGACGTCTATTTCATGGGCGTGGATGATGCCGTGCTTCTGCCGGACCGGCCGATCGTGCGCCAGCTCGCCAGCCTGTTGCGGGAACTGAAGCCGGATATCATCCTCACGCATTTTCCCGACGAGGGCGGCGGCACCTGGAACCCCCACGCCGTGGCCGGACGGATCGTCATGCTCGCCATGGGGCTGGCCGGCTCCGTCGACCCGGGCGACCGGCGTCCTCCCCACCAGGTGGCCCAGGTGTTCTACTGGGGCTGCGGCGGGGCGAGTCTTCCCAGGAACGTCTGGGACGCCCGCGGCGGGTACTACAACGACGTCTTCATCGACATCACGGACGTGGTCGACAAGAAACTGGCCGCGCTGGACGCCCTGGTGAGCCAGGGCTACGGCGGCGCATACGCGCGCAAGCGCATCGAGACGTCCGACGGGGCCTTCGGAAGCGCGGGCCACGTCGCCTACGCCGAGGGGTTCATTACGCTCAATGCCGAAACCCACTACTACTTCCCCGTCTCGTCCTACGCCCTCGAACGGGCCCGCCGATCGGACCACGAGAACATCGAGAAAGTCAGTTACAAGTACGAAGCGTGAAAGTACAGGTCAGCCACAAATACGAAGCGCGAAGGAGATTGCCATGCAGCGGGTCGGGTTCATTTTGAAAGTCAAGGAAGACATGATCGAAGGCTACAAGAAGCACCACCGGGAGGTCTGGCCCGAGATGCTGGAGGCGTTGCAAGACGCGGGCTGGCGCAACTACTCGCTGTTCATGCGCGAGGACGGGCTGCTCTTCGGATACTGCGAGACCCCGGATTTCGAGAAGGCGCTGGCCAGGATGGCGGAGACGGACGTCAACGCGCGCTGGCAGGAGTTCATGGCACCCTATTTCGAGAACCTCGGCGGTAAGCACGCCGACGAGAATATGGTGCCGCTGGAGCAGGTTTTCTACCTGGAATGACAGGTAAAGCGCGCCCCCTGCGCGCAGGGTAACAAGGGTAAACAAGACCACTTGGACACCACCACCCTCGATACGCCCGTCCTGACGCAAGACGAAAAGCGGTTGATCCGGGACATCACCGATTCGCTGAAGGAATGCAGGAATCCCGACGCCGCGCACCTCGACCAGGCGATCTGCGAGTCCATCGCCCGGTTGAGCGACCTGGCCAGGGTCATGAACGCCTATCCCTCCCTGCTGGAGAGCCAGTCCCTCGGCCAGCAGCGGCGGGATGCCGCTTCCCTCATCGAGGCGCTGTCCAACGCCACGCTCTTCACCGTCGACATGCTGCTTCCCATGCGGGCCGCGGTCGGGCAGGTGTACGTCATGGCGCGGCTGAACCTGTTCCGTCTCCTGCACCAGGTGGTCCAGGAGGCGCTGGGCGGCCGGGACGAATTCACGGCCGTGGAAGACGCCATCGGCGCCCGGATTAGCCAGAGCATCCACAACAAGGTGATCGAATCGCTGCTGATCGCCATCGTCTGCGACGACAGCCTCGGCCGCGCGGTCCGCATCAAGGCGGCCACCGCCCTGACCCACCTTTGGGAGGACCGGTTCTCCCGGCGGATCGAAGCCTTCCTGCCCGTCCTCGAAACCACCTGGGAAGCCCGGCGGCAGACGACCGTTCAGCTGGGCACCCTCATGGGGGTTTCCGAGGTATTCGCCCTGATGCGCGCGGGCGGCGACATCCGGTTCCTCGACTATTTCTCCAGGAAGACCTGTCCGCCGGAGGAACTGCAGGCCTTTCGAGAATTCCTCTTCAGCGTGTCCACCGAGGAACTCGAATCCCTGGGCGACAAACTGAAAGAGGGGCAACACAGGGCGTCGTATCCGGGCGTCGACACCACCCTGTCCCTGTCGCCCACCTATCTCTACGACCATACGGCCACCGACTTCGTCACCCAGCTCTACCTGTTCTTCGTCAAGCGCCACCTCGAAGCCCACGCGCGGCGGATCCGAAACCTACCCGGTCCCAAGCGTACGGCCGAAGAATACGTCATGGTCTATTTCCTGGAACAGTCCTGCACGATGGACAGCGACCGGGTCGACGGCAGAAAGGACGATACGCAGTGATCAAACTCGGTTGCATGTCCTTGAGTTACGGCCACGCCATTTCCGAAGGCCGCATGGACCTGTTCGAATTCATCGACCACGTCCGTGAAATGGGACTCGACGGGATCGACATCCATACCCGGGCGCTGGAATCGGAAGATGACGCGTACCTGCGGGACGTGCGCATGCGGTGCCTGCAGCGGGGGCTTGCCATCTCCTACCTGGGCATCAGCAACAACTTCGGGAAGCCGCCCGGGGAGATCGCCGCCGAAATACAGATGGTCAAGCACTGGATCGACGTGGCCGCGCGGCTGAACGTGCCCCTGGTCCGGATCTTCGCGGCCTGGGACCGGGAGGACACGCCCGCGCGCGTCACCTGGTCCCGGATGATCTACGGCATCTCCGAGGTGGTGGATCACGGAGCCGCCCGGGGCGTGGCCGTGGGGCTTCACAACCACAATCACGGCTGCGTGACCCGCACCGGCGACGACGTCGTGCGCATCCTGAACCAGGTGGATCGCCCCACGTTCACCCATATCCTCGACACGGGCCAGTACGCCGGGTCGCCGGGCGCTTCGGGCAGCAGGGGCAACCCGGACCCCGCCTACGATTTCTACGGCAGCATGGAGAAGAGCGCGCCGTACGCGGCGCACGTCCGGGCGAAGTTCTACCGCATCCAGTCCGGCGAGGAAGAGTGGCTGGACTATCCCCGCATACTGGGGATCCTGAAGCAGGTCGGTTTCAATGGCTGGATGTCGGTCGTCTACGAAGGGCAGGACGTCGAAGCCGAGGAGATCGCGGTACCCAAGGCCGTCGCCTACCTGCGGCGCCTTCTCGCCGAAAACGGCATGTGAGGCTTAGAAAGCAGCGAGGTGATGTGCAGGCAGGAATCGGGGTTCAGTTCCACCGAGATGCTGCGGCGCCCCAGCGCGCGCGCGGCCAGGGCGATCGTGCCCTGCCCGGCAAAGGGGTCCAGGACCGTCTCGCCCGCGTATGACCAGAGGCGGACCAGGCGCCTGTAGGGATGTTCCAGGTTATCGTCGGGCGTCCAGACGGCCTGGCGGCCCGCCCGCCATGCTGAAGCGGGTACTCCGCTTTCTTCCACGACGCCAGGCGCCGGCGCTTCGGACTCGCCGGGCTTCCGGTAGGCCAGGATGGTCTCGGCGTGCACCTTGGGCCGGCATCCGAGCGGAACGCGGGCATCCGCCGGTTCCTCCCGCACCGCCTTCCCCGGTTCGAACCAGTACCACGTGGCTTCGTACTGAAATCCCGCCTCCTGGAGACCGCGGTGCGTATCCGCCGCGAGGGCGACCGGTTCATTCCGCCAAAGCAGGTCGGCGATCCATACGATCATCGCCCTACCGGGCATAAGGCACCGGTGGCACTGCGCCCACACCTCGGAGAGCGAGGCCAGGAAGTCCGGATAGGTCTGGCCGAAACCGATCTGGTCCGGGTGGCCGTAGTCGCCGCTCTCCCACCAGGGCGGACAGGTCAGGACCAGGCCGGCGCACCCGTCGGGGATCGGGTCCATCCTGCGCGCGTCGCCCAGCCAGAGCTGGACCTGGTCGTCATCGTGGTAAAGGCGCATTGCGGAAAGTGTTCCGTACGGAAGAGGTCGGGCTCACTTTTTGGCCGCGGGCTGACCGAGACGTGAGGCTGGCGGAACGCGAAGGCTGGCGGCGGCCTTCACCGCCGCATCAAGCTTCGGGCCAGATTTCGGCCAGGGCGCTTGAAATGATCACGGGACTGGGGCCGTCCACCCGGAAGCACTCCTCCGCCGACAGGGCTTCGTCCATGAGCCCGCCCGTCATGGACCGGGGCCAGCCGAACCACCGGTAGACCGCCTTCTCGTCGACGGCCCCGGCGGACTCCACGGCGCCCACGAGCAGGCTGCGCATGGCATGACGGCGGGTCAGGGAAACGGCTTCCCTCGCCGTCTCGTCGGGCACCCATCGCTTCGTCAGTTCCCATACGCACGAAGCAGCGTCATGGACGTTCCTTCCAGGCTGTCCGGACCGTCCGGGTACGATCAACCACAGCTTCTCGAGTTCCAGCAACGCCTTGCGGAAAGTCCGCCCGTCCATGGGGACGGATCCGGCGAGCCGGTCCCGCAGCGCCCGGACCGTGGCCGGTCCGTCCCGTTCGATGCAGTCGGCCAGGCGGAACGCCGCCGGGGAGATCCGGTTGCGCTCCCGGGCGCCCTGGAAGCCTTCCCCTTCCATGGCCAGCAGGGCCGCCCAGTGCTTCCGAGCGACCAGCGTGGGTCTGCGTTTCACGAAGGTGCCGAACAGGCAGGGAACGGCTTCGGGCAGGTCGCTCAGCCAGATGCTGGCGATGCCCTGTCCCGTGCTGATCCCGTTATCGTTTCCGCCAAGACCGGTCCTGCCGTCTATGGCCTCCTGGATACTGGGGAGTTCGGTGCCGGAGTAGACCGAGACGAAACACCGTTCCAGGATGAACTCGCCGGCCTGTTTCCTGCTCTTCAGGCGGCGCGACGGGGTCAGGCGGTGGTTTTCGGTCACGCGCCCGCGGACGCCGTCGGGCAGCATGGGGAACAGTTTCGACTTGGTGAGTATGGACATGTACGGCGCTTTCTGCGGGTCACGCGGCGGTCTGTGCGGCCAGTGCCGCCCCGATGATCCCGGCCTGGTTCCTCATCCGGGCGGGCACGACCTCGGTATCCACGGTGAGCCACGACGAGAACTTTTCGTACTTGTTGCTGGCGCCGCCGCCCACGATGATCAGGTCCGGGCGGATCAACTCGTCCAGCCTGCACAGGTACTCGTTCACCCGTCCGCCCCATACCTCCCAGCTCAGGCCCTTCGCCTTCCTAACGCTATCGGCGGCGTATTTCTCCGCGACGCGGCCTTTCATCTCGATATGTCCGAATTCCGTGCTGGGCACGAGCGTGCCGTCGATGAACAGGGAGGTGCCGATGCCGGTTCCCAGGGTCGCGATGACCACCACGCCGTCCCGGCCTCTGCCCGCGCCATACCGCATTTCCGCCATGCCCGCGGCATCCGCGTCGTTCAGGAAAACGACCGCCCTGCCCGTCGCCTTCGCCATGCGTTCTACGGCGTTGACGCCGATCCAGGACGCGTCGATGTTCGCGGCGGTCCGCACCGTACCGTGCTTGATGACCGCGGGAAAGCCGAATCCCACGGGTCCCTGCAGGTCGAAGTGCCGGACGATTTCCGCCGCGGTCTCGATGACTTTCTTTGGCGTGGCCGGCCTGGGGGTGTCGATCCTGAAGCGATCCGTCTCGAGTCTTCCGGTTTCCAGGCAGACCGGCGCGCCTTTGATGCCCGTTCCGCCGATATCGATCCCCAGAAGACTCATGCGGGTTCGCCTTCCGCCGATTCTTCCTCGGCCTGGACGGCATCGCGGTCACGCGGGGAAGTGATCCGCCAGTAATAGCCGTCCGGGTCCAGCATGCGGAAGTCCGTGGCGCCCCAGGGCTGTCCCTTCAGCGGTTCGTGTATGGCCACCCCGGCCTGTTCCATCTTCGCATGGAACTGGCCGATATCCGAGATCTCCAGGACCAGTTCGACCCCCACGCCGCGGGCGAGCGACTCGACAGGCTGTTCCCCCGGGTCCGGATACCAGAGCAGTTCGTCGGTCTTCAGTCCGAGGACCAGTTCGTTCCGTTGGAGCAGGATGTAACCGGGATCGTTCGACAGTTCCTTGAAGCCGAAGGTCTCCGTGTAGAATGCCGCGGACACCTGCAGGTCCTTCACGGCAAGGTTCACCTGGAGTCTCACGGACTGACTCTGGACCTGGACCTGATCGGCCCGGGGGCCGCGGGAAGTGAACTGGACGGTATACGCCACCTGGTCGCCGACCTGCAGCAACGAAAACTGCCCGTCCGTAATGTTGGATCGATGGAAAAACAGGTCCTCGTTCTCAGGCGTGTTGATGAACCCGTAACCCCTGGTGTGGTTCAGCCTGGTGATCGTACCCTGCGGCATGACTGTCCAGTCCCGGTTCCTGGGAACCGCCTTGGAAGAAGACCCGGTTTATCGTAAAGAGGAGGTGGAATCTGGCAAGACCATGCCGGCCATTCCCACCCGAGGCAGGCATGGCAAAGTAGATGAACGCTCGTGCTTTGCCTGCCTGAAACAACATGCCGGCCAACCCCGGGAAAGGAGTCGCCGGCGAAGCTTCATGTTAGGTTTGCGCAACCGGTCAAGTCAAGGGTTTTCTTCTTCCCTCAAGCAGGTACACAACAGGTACATAGAGGTTGACAACCGGCGGGGGTTCGCCTAGACTATCCGGAGTGTCCGGACGAAGAAAAACACCCGTCGCTACAGGGCCTTCCCGCTGACCAGGGCCCATAGCCGGGACCCATAAACGGGACCCTTTATTGCCATGCGCCTTATACATTTCAAATCGATATTGCTGGGTGCGCTGATCTGGTGCGGATGCGACCAGAACCTGCGTCCCTTGCCCGAAGACGGCGGACAGCCGTCCGGCAGGTCCTTCGTGGAGGCGCAGCGTCCGATCGACGGCAGCCGGGTGGCCGGCCGAAGCTTCGAGGAAGGACAGCCCACCGCGGTCCCGGGAGACGGTGCGAGCGTATCGGGAACCATCGACATCACGCCGGAACTCTTCGCGCGGCTCAGGGGCTCGGAGACCATGTACGTCATGGCGAGACGAAGCCAGGACGGTCCGCCCATGGCCGTCAAGCGTTTCAGAAGCCTGCGGTTCCCCATGCCGTACACGCTGACTGGCGCGGACCAGGCCGTCCAGGGCCCGGCCTTTACCGGGGAAGTCACCATCGTCGCGCGCATCGACCTGGACGGGAACGCCGGCGTACCGCAGGCCGGCGACATGGAAGGGGTCAACCCGCGGGTGGTCGTTGGAGACTCCGGGGCGGACGTCGTCATCGACCGGCTGTACTGATCGGCAGCCACATGATGAATACCGAACTGCTCACAGCGCCTGAATCCTTGCGGCGGCTCGTCCTCGACCTGCGCCAGATGGAGACCTTCATCGAGGACCCACTCGTCGTCAGGAAGGCGGACGGGGTCTGGTACGAGGACGTAAACGGACGGCGGATCCTGGACGGCCTGTCGGGCATCTTCACCGTGAACGCCGGCCACGGAAACCGGAGGATCATCGAGGCGATCAAGGCGCAGCTGGACACCATGGCCTTCGCGCCTCCGCTCCACGCCACCAGCCCGCCGGCCATCGAGCTGGTCCAGCGGCTGGCGGAAGTCACGCCGGAAGATCTGAACACCATCAAGCTCCTGTCCGGCGGTTCGGAAGCCACCGAGGCGGCCATGAAGCTGGCGCGGCAATACCACCGGCAGACCGGCAACCCGGGCAAGTTCAAGGTGATCTCCCGGTTTCACGGGTACCACGGCGCGACCATGGGGGCCCTGTCGGCCACGGGCACGCGCCGGCGCAAGACCATGTTCGAACCCACGCTGCACGGTTTCCTGCACGTCCACCCGCCGACCTGCTACCGGTGTCCCTATGAAAAGACCTTCCCGGACTGCGAGGTCTTCTGCGCCCGGACGGTGGAGGACCTCATCGAGCTGGAAGGCGCCGAGACCATCGCCGCGCTCATCCTGGAACCCGTGGGAAACACCGGCGGGATCATCATGCCGCCGCCGGGGTATCTCCCCGAGCTGCGGGATATCTGCGACCGGCACGGAATCCTCCTGATCTACGACGAAATCATCACCGGCTTCGGCCGCACCGGCAGCATGTTCGCGGCCCAGACCTTCGAGGCGGCGCCCGACATTCTCTGCATGGGCAAGGGCATGTCCAGCGGATACGTGCCCCTGGCGGGGATCGCCTTCCGGGATTCCATCGCCTCCGCCTTTCTCGGCAGGGAGGAGGACGAGGTCGAGTTTTCCCACGGCCATACCTACGGCGGCAACCCGCTGGCCGCGGCGGCCGGACTGGCCAACCTGGCGGAGATCCGGGAAAGGGACCTTTGCGCCCGGGCAAGCGAGACGGGCGCCTATGTCCGGCGGCGGCTGGAGGAACTGCGGGAATTCGGCATCGTAGGCGATATCCGGGGATGCGGCCTGCTGGCCGGCGTTGAATTCGTGGAAGATCCCGAAACCCGCACGCCCTTCGATCCAGCGGTGAAGTTCGGCGTGCAGGCTGGCCGGACCGCGCTCGAAAAAGGGCTGCTCACGCGCTTCGATCCCAACTGGATCGCACTGGCGCCGCCGCTCGTTATCACCCGGGAAGAGACGGACCTCATGCTGGACGTATTGTCGGACAGCATCCGGGAAACAGTAAAGGAGTTGAAGACGTCATGAAACCAGATTCCAACCTGTCGCGCCGTGGATTCATCGGGGGAACGCTGCTGGGAGGACTGGCTGCCCTGTCCGCCGATCCGATGGTGATGGCGCAGGCCCTGGTGTCGGGCAAGAAACCGGAGGATATCCAGGGTCATGGTATCGCGCCGGGCTACGTGAACCTGTCGTCCAACGAGAACCCCCTGGGACCGTCTCCGCGGGCGGTCGAGGCGGTCGCCGCGCGCATATTCGACGTGAACCGTTACCACTGGAGTTTCATGCCGGACCCGGTGGAGACCCTGACCAACGCGCTCGAAAGAAAACACGGCCTGCCAGTCACCGAGACGACATGGGACAACTGGGACGAGGTTACGGAAAACCGCCGGGTGGTCCTCAGCGCGGGTTCCAGCATGATCCTTCACTCGGTGGGCCTGGCGACGGCCCGGAACAAGGCCGAACTGGTCCAGGCCCAGCCCGCCTACTACGACACCGCGGCCGTCTGGGGACGGCTCAGGGAGGAAGAAGGCGTCGACGTCAAGGTCAACTACGTCCGCCTGACCCGGGACCTGCGGCACAATCTGAACGCCATGTACGAGAAGATCAACGACAAGACGACGGTCGTGGTCGTGACGAATCCGAACAATCCAACCAGCACGGTGGTGGACCATGACGCGTTGGTGGATTTCGTCCGGTCCGTGCCTGCTCATGTCACAGTGTTCATCGACGAAGCGTATATCGATTACACGGCCGATCCCGGTTACCGCGATGCGGTGTACCTGGCTCGGGAACAGGACAACGTGATCGTCTCCCGGACGTTCTCCAAGATCTACGGCATGGCGGGCATGCGTGTAGGATATGCCGTGCTTTCGCCCCGGCTGAGACGCAAACTGTCGCTTTACAACCTGGGCGGGCCGCCGAGCAACCTGGGCGCGTACGCCGCCATCGCCGCACTGGACGACCACGCCCACTACGAGCGTAGCCGGCATACGGTGGAGGAAGGCAAGGCCTACCTGGGCAAGGCCTTCGAACGGCTGGATATCCCGTATACGCCCAGCGATTCCTGCTTTGTCCTGTTCAGGCTCGGTGATAAAGCCGAACGCGTATTCGATGCGCTCCAGGAGCGGAATGTCTGGATCGGCGACGGCATGTGGTGGGGGCTGAAGGGGCATTTGCGCGTGACCGTCGGCACGCCGGACGAGAACGAGGCCTTCATCAACACGCTGGAAGCGGTGTTGTAGCGCGGCATTCGGGCGAGACACGGGTCCCATGGACAATCCGGTACTGAAATTCGCGGACGTCCCGTTGGATCGGGTGGAGGAACGGCGCGGCGATCCGGAGTGGCTCGCCGGACGGCTGGTCCGGGACGATACCCGCTTCATTCCCGTCTGGCACGATCTGAGCCTGATCGATGACGGCCATGGGGCGTCCCTGCCGTCCGCCGTAGTCTGTGGGGGTTCCTCTGACGCGGCCGGCGCGACCGGAGTGGCCGGCGCGACCGGAGTGGCCGGCCCGGGCGGAGTGGCCGAACCGGTCGGCGCGGATGTGCTTACGGCCAGTTGCGAAACCGTTTTCCTGGGTATGGAAGGAGACCGGGCTGTTTTCGCGGTAGACCTCTCGGGTACCGGTGAAGAAGAGGCGGTCGCGGCGGCCGGAGGCCTGGGAAAGTT
The DNA here is from genome assembly GCA_009838645.1 of Gemmatimonadota bacterium. Classification (NCBI taxonomy): domain Bacteria; kingdom Pseudomonadati; phylum Gemmatimonadota; species Gemmatimonadota bacterium. The sequence continues at coordinate 64,079 of VXRC01000012.1, forward strand.
CCAGGACCTCTGGCGCGCCGGTCCGTCGATCGACGCGCGCGGAGCCGCGCTCATGGCGTATGCGCGGGGGATGTTGTACTGGCACCGCGAGAACCGGTTCTGCGGCCGATGTGGCCACGCCACCGAAAGCCTGGAAGGAGGCCGCCGGCGCCGGTGCACGGACGCGGATTGCGGCAGGAATGCCTTTCCCCGCATCGACCCCGCGGTGATCACGCTGGTGGAGTACCGGCCGGAAGACGGCCGACCGCCCATGTGTCTCCTGGGCAACCACCACAGGCCGCCGCCGAACGTGTTTTCCACGCTCTCCGGCTATACGGAACCGGGGGAGAGCCTGGAGGAAACCGTGGTCCGGGAGGTGTTCGAGGAGGTCGGCGTCCGCGTGAGCGCCTCTTACTACCAGGCCTCCCAACCCTGGCCCTTCCCCTCGTCGCTGATGCTGGGTTTCCGCGCGCGGGCGGAAACCACCGCCATCGTGGTGAACGCGGAGGAACTCGTAGAGGCCCGCTGGTTCACCGCCGAGGAGGTCCTGGGTTTCGGCGAGTGGGGTGACGAGTCGGTCGCATGCGCCCTGCCGCGCCGTGATTCCATCGCCCGGTTCCTGGTCGATTCCTGGGTGGCCGAAGTGACCGCCCGCTGAAGCGGTCGATGCGTCTGGCATCGCGAGGCGCAGCGCCGCCGGCCGCCATCGAATCCAAATACGGAGCAAATCATGGAAGACTACACGTCCCTGGTCCCCTATTACACCTTTCCCACTGATTCGCTCGAAGCGCAGGAAGCCGCGCTGGCGGATAACCCGCTCCTGCAGCGCCTGAACGCGTCCCGCAGGAGCTACGATGACGATCCGCACCGGCCCGCGTACCATTACGTGAATCCCGAGGCCATGCTCAACGACCCCAACGGCCTGTGTTTCTGGCAGGGACGATGGCACCTGTTCTACCAGGCCTACCCGCCCGAGGACACGCGGCAGCACTGGGGGCACGCAGTTTCGGACGACCTCGTCCGCTGGCGCGACCTGCCCTACTGCATCTATCCCAACCCGGAGCGCTGCTGTTACTCGGGCGCCGCGCTGGTGGAGGAGGACCGCGTGATCGCCATGTACCACGGCACGGTCGCGGGCAACATGGTCGCCGTATCCAGCGATCCCCTGCTCCTCAACTGGGAGAAGGTCACCGGTGGGCCCGTCATCCCCATGCCGCCGAAGGACGGTCCGCCCGCGCCCTACAACGTGTTCGATCCGTGCATCTGGAAGAAGGACGGGGTCTACTATTCGCTCTCCGCGGGCACCAAGCCGACAGGGCCGGCCGGCAAGAAGAGGCGTGCGAACTACCTGTTCCGCTCCGAGGACCTGGCCCGCTGGACCTACCTCCATCCCTTCGTAGAGGAGGACGACTACACCCTGGTGGGGGACGACGGCGCCTGCCCGTATTTCTGGCCCATCGGCGACCGTTACATCCTGCTCTTCTTCAGCCACATGAGCGGTCCCCAGTACCTGATCGGCGACTACGACACGGAACGGGACAAGTTCGTGGTGACCTACGGCGCCAAGTTCAACTTCGGTGCGTACAAGCCTTCCGGGCTGCACGCGCCTTCGGCCACGCCGGACGGCAAGGGCGGACTCGTCGCGATCTTCAACATGAACCACGGCAAGCCGACGGAGGGGTGGAACCAGATCATGTCCTTGCCCCGGCGCCTGACCGTCGACGGCGACGAACTGTACCAGGAACCGGTCGAGGCCCTCGAATCGCTGCGGGAAGCCCCGGTCCGGTTCGACGGCTTCAACCTCCCGGCCAACCAGGAGGTCGTGCTGCCCGCGCCGGAGGGCGGCAACACCATGGAGTTCGAGTTGGAGATCGACCCGGGTTCGTCGCCCATGGTGGAGATGAACGTGCTTCGGTCGCCGGACCGGGAGGAGTTCACGCGCATCGCCTTCTACCGGGGCCGCGGGTTCCATGGCGGGAGCCTGCTTTCCGTCGATACCTCCTACGCGTCCTCCGCGCCCGACGTGATGTCCCGCGCGCCCGAGACCGCGCCACTGGCGCTGGAGGAGGAGGAAACGCTGAAACTGCGGGTGTTCGTGGACCGGAGCGTCGTGGAGGTATTCGCCAACGGCCGCCAGTGTGTCGCGCTGCGCGTCTACCCCGACCGGCCGGACAGCACGGGCGTGTCCTTCCGCTCCCAGGGCGTCGACAGCCGGGTCCGGTCGCTCCGGGCCTACAAGATGAAATCGATATGGGTTTGAACCGCCCGTAGCCCAGGAGGGAAGCATGGCCACCGTGGATGGCATCGAATTGCGGCAGCTCGTCTGCAACAACGCCTTCGAACCCCGATGGGAATCCTATACGCTGGACGATCTCGATCCCGACGAAGTCCGTGTCCGCAGCGAACTCACCGCGGCGAAACACGGGACGGAGAAGGGCGAGATCACGGGAGAATCCATCTATTGCAGCGTGCCCATGGATCCGGACGGCCGGGTCTTCGACCGGTCGCGGACCCATTCTTACGACCCGACGACGTGGAAACCCGTGGGCAATACGACCGTGGGTACGGTCATGGCCACAGGCAGCGAAGTCGAAGACGTGAAGGAGGGCGACCGGGTATATGGTTACGGGGGATTCAGGCCGGTTCACCAGGGCCGTCACTTCAAGCCGCTGCTTCCCGGATTCACCGAAGAAGCCGCCTGCTGCATGGATCCCGCCGACTTCGCCCTGGCGGCCGTGCGGGACGGGCAGGTGCGGATTGGCGAGCGGGTCATCGTCTTCGGCATGGGCGCCATCGGGCTCTTCACCGTCCAGTTGGCCCGGCTGTCCGGCGCGGTCGACGTGGTGGCGGTGGACCCGATCGCCCGCCGGCGCGAACTGGCACTGCGGCACGGCGCGACCAGGGCGGTCGATCCGAAGGAGGTCGGCGAATTCGGCATGGCGTCCCGCGAATGGCTCGAACACGGCGCGGATGTCGCAATCGAGGCCAGCGGGAGTTACCACGCGCTCAACCAGGCGATCCGGGCCACCCGGTACGCCGGGCGGGTGGTGCCCCTGGCCTTCTACCTGGGAGACGCGAAGGGACTTTACCTCGGCGAGGAGTTCCACTTCAACCAGATCGACATCGTCTCGGCGCGGGCCTGCAGCCGCCCGCAGCGAAACCTGTTCTGGGAGGAGGACCGGATCTTCGAAATCCTGGTCCGCCTCTTCCGGGAGGGCACGCTCCATCCACACGGTCTGCCCGATCCCGTCGTGACACCCGACGAATTGCCGGAAGCGTACGGCAAGATGCGGCACGCGCCGGATGAAGTGATCAAGGTAGCCGTAAGGTGGCCGTAAGCCGGCCGTAAGGTCGCCCCGTAGGGAGGCCGTAAGCCGGCCGTAAGGTATCGAGGAATCGGAGGAAGAGGTCCATGGCCCTGGAAAAGCAACTGACGAGCGCGGCGTGGTCCGGCGACCTGGACGCCGCGAAAGCCCTGCTGAAGGAAGACCCGGAGGCCGCCCGGCACTGGCAACCCGTCATGACGGCCGCATTCACGGGGAGTACGGAGATCGTCAGGCTGCTGGTCGAACACGGCGCCGATCCCAACGTGATCAGCCGCAACAACCATCGGCACCGGCCGCTGCATCGCGTGCTGGAACACAAGAAGACGATTCCCAAGGGTCCGCACCACGTGGAAACCGTGCGCGCCCTCCTCGAACACGGCGCGCGCATCGACCTGCGGGGCGGCCACGGCCGCATGACGGCGCCCTGTCTCGCCGCCGTGGGTGGGGAGATCCAGTTCCTGCCGGTGCTCCGCGAATACATCGAGGACTGGGATATATTCACCAGCGTGGCCCTGGGCGAGGCGGATCGCGTCCGGGCGCTTTTAGACGAAAACGAAAGCCTGGTCGACGCGGTGGACGAGAACCGGTGGCGGCCCCTGAACTACGCCGCGGCTTCCGGCGCGGGCCGGGACGACGCGGAGGTCGCCGCCCGTCTTGAAGCGATCGTCGTGTTGCTCCTGCAGCGGGGCGCCGAGGTCAACCGGCCTCCTCCTCCGCTGACCTCCGCCATCGGCAACCGGGCCATGATGCAGGCGATGCTGGACGCCGGCGCGAAACCCGGTCCCGGCCTGGTCAACGCCTTGTGGAGCGTGGACTACGATTCGGTGGAAATGCTGCTGGCGGCCGGGGCGGACATCCGGCATCCCGCGGTGGACGACACCCTGAGCGAACTGGTGCAGTACGGCACCTACAACATGGCCCGTTTCCTGGTCGACCGCGGCGCCAACGTGAACGCCGTCGACGATCATCGCGGACGCACCGCGCTGCACTGGGCCGCCGTCCGCGGCGCAGGGAAGCCATTCGTCACCTACCTGCTCGACCAGGGCGCGGACCCGTCCATCCGGGACCGGGACGGCGCCACGGCGCTGGACATTGCCCGCGAGAAGAAGAGGAAGGCGATAGAATCCATGCTCCTGGAAAGAGGGCGCGGAGGATGAGGATACGCCGGGCCGGCGAAGACGACTTCGAAGCCATCTGGTCCATCTTCCACCGGGTCGTCCGGTCGGCCGACACCTATCCGTATCCGCCCGACACGGACAGGGACCAGGCCCGCGCGCTGTGGACGGCGCCGCCGAACCGGACCTACGTAGCGCTGGAAGGCCGCGAGGTGGTGGGCACCTACTATATCCGGCCCAACCAGCCGGGACAGGGCGCCCACGTGGCGAACGCGGGGTTCATGGTCGATCCGGACATCCAGGGCCGCGGCGTCGGGCGGTCCATGGGCATCCACGCCCTCGAAGAGGCGCGCCGCGCGGGATTCCTGTCCATGCAGTTCAACATGGTCGTCGGCACGAACCACCGGGCCGTCGCACTCTGGCGGGACCTGGGGTTCTCGATAGTCGGCACCGTACCGGCCGCGTTCGACCATCCCGAGCACGGCCTCGTGGATGCACACATCATGTACCGGAAGTTGCAGGAACCCGACCCATGAAGCGGAACCTGATCGCCGTCCTGGTCAGCCTCGCGGTCCTGTCCGGCCTCGCGGTCCTGACCGGCATCGCCGCCTGTACCGAACCGACGAATTCGAGCACCAGTCCCACCGATACGCAGGCGGGGAACGACACCACGGCGGTCGCGGCAAAGTCCTATACCTACGAGGTGGTCCGGTCGTTCCCCCACGATACCGGCGCCTTTACCCAGGGCCTGGCGATCAATGGCGAAACGCTGTACGAGAGTACTGGGAACTACGGCCAGTCCTCCCTGCGCCAGGTGGCGCTGCAGACCGGCGAAGTGGAACGGGTCCGCCGGCTGTCCGCGACGATCTTCGGGGAAGGGCTCGCCCTCTACGACGACAAGATCATCCAACTCACCTGGAAATCGGGTGTCGGGTTCATCTACGACCGGGAGCGCTTCGAACTGCTGCGGAGCGTGTCCTATCCCGGCGAGGGATGGGGCATCGCCTACGACGGCGCGCAGTTCATCATGACCGACGGCTCATCCAACCTGTACTTCCGCGACAAGGTGACCTTCGCGGAGACCGGCCGGGTGGTCGTGCGGGACGGGGACGGCCCGGTGCGCAACCTGAACGAACTGGAGTACGTGAAGGGCGAGGTCTACGCCAATATCTGGCAGGAGGACCGCATCGCCCGCATCGATCCCGAAACGGGCCGGGTCACGGGGTGGATCGACCTGGAGGGATTGCTCGAATCGGGCGGTCAGCATGGACTCGGCGAGGGGGGCGGCACGGTGGATGTGCTCAACGGCATCGCCTACGATGCCACGGGGGACCGGCTGTTCGTCACCGGCAAGTATTGGCCCCGGCTCTTCGAGATCCGGCTGGTCGAAAAACAGGACCCCTCCGGGTAACCGTTTACCCGGCCGATCCTGCCCTGTTCGACCAACGGATCTCTGTTTTCTTTGTCTTAGAACCTGGCGGAAATGGTGAACTTGGTGATGTCCTGCAGCGTCGAACTCGTGGTGTAGCTGAAGTCGATGCGGTACATATTCCACTGTAGGCCGCCGCCGAACGTGGGCGTTTTCACATCGCCTTCCGCGTCGTGCACGTACCCCGTCCGAAGCGCGATCAGATCCTGGTACCAGTATTCCAGCCCGACGTTCAGGATGTTACCGCTGTCCTTCAGTAGCATGCGGTTGAGGTCGACGGCAAGCAGCAGGCTGTTCGACTCGTCTTCGAGCGCTTTGAGCGCGGCGCCCACCTTTAGGTTCCGGGAAAGCGGGTCTCCCTGATTCGAATCCGTGTACTTGATTTCCGTCCCCAGGTTCTGAAGGACGCCGGCCACGGTGAACCGGGGCATGACGCGGGCGGTAACGCCGACGTCCAGGGCGAAGCTCGTGCCCACCCCGTCGTCCTCGTCGGACAGGGCGCTCCGGATGATCTTCAGATTGGAACCGACCCCAAGGCGGTCGTTGATCAGGGCGCCATACGAGAGGGACACCGCCATGTCCGAACTCTTGAACGTCCCCTGGCTGTCCCCTGTCGCGCTCACCCTCTGTTGTTCACCCAGCGAAAGATAAGGCACGCTGACTCCGAAGGTCCCGATGCCTTCGACCGGATGCACGTAGGAGAAGTGCAGGTAGTAGAGATCGTCCGCCAGGTAAGGCAACCATTTGAAATAGGTTCCCGACACACCGCTGTACTCGAGGAATCCCAGTCCGCCCGGATTCCACGCGGGGACCTGGGCACCCAGGGCGTGGGCGACGCCGGTCTCGCCCATGGCCGTGGACCGCGCGTCGGGGGCGATCTGCAGGAACAGGCCGCCGGCCTGCCCGACACCGGCCTGGGATTGCCCGGCCGGAATCGCCAGCAGCGTTGCGATGAGCAGGTAGCTTAGTTTTCTCACGTGTTCTCCTTCATACCAATCTCCCCTTTTTATCCCTCCAGGACAACTGAATTTCTACCGATCGCGTCGGTCATCGAGATCCTCAGCGATAAATGCACGGCGTCCTGCCCGGCCCGTGCCGGGACCATGCGTTACAGATCGATTATAATATAATGGAGGAGTATGACGAATCTATGACGGTGAAATGAAAATCCGGTGGTGGGCGGTTTCAGGGCGGAAGGAGCCGTGGTGGGTTGGGATTAAGTCAGGTCGGTCAGCGGATTAATCTGGTTGTCAATGAAATCGGTTTTAAGGCCTAAATGGTACGTATTCAGCGGTGTAAGTTATGCTGTCCTGCTCGACTTCCTCAAAAAGAAAAGAATGCCGATATCGCTTCTGAGGCATGTCACTTACAGGTTTGTCGACACGAAGACCTCTCCATACTATTCTCCGATCCAGTTGCGCCAGGTCGCGAATCTGTCCCGATACATCTATGCCGAGAATGAGTGTGTGGGGTTCATAGCTTTGGGACAGTACGATGTATTGATCCGTCATCAGCATCAAACCATAACTGAAGTAGGCATCAAAGTTAAGCGTCCAAAGCACATCGCGGGTGTCCGAATTGACCATGATCAATTGATACTGTTGAGGTTCGATACCGATCCCTCTAATCCATTGAAACCGTTCAATTAAAAGATACCTGCTATTGGGACTGAAACCAATTGGGCTGAATTTTACCGCAGCGTCGTTTCTGTTCGGCATCTTTCTCATGTCATTCCACAGCGTACGACCTTCCCGATCGAACATCACCGTATGCTTAAAACTAGGACTTGGACCGTCAAAGCTACTGTCGCTTACGGAAACCAATAGCTTTGTCCCATCTTTGGATGTCGTAAGATTCCACGACAGGTGATGGTAGTGTCTCCATCTTGGCCGTTCTGGCACCAACCACTTGATGGGTATGGTTAGCGCATGTTCTCCCGTGGCCAATTCCACTATGGTCAGTACCGGGTTTCTATTGGCTATGTTAATGTATGCAACCTCATTCGAGCCTAGGTCCGCAATATCCATTGCTTCGACTTCATGTGTCCATAATGTTCTGCCGGAATCAGTTTCGTACACTTTTACGGGCGTAGGGTGGGTACCTTCATTCCTGTAGACGCCCGATATCATATAGTCCCCTGTACTGGAGAACCGTAGATCGTACTCAGGGTGTTTCATGAGACGTGGAAATCCCCACTCGGAGTCAACGACGACTATTAAATGACTGATTCTTTCTGATGAATGGCTTACTCCATTGGCAAACATGATGAAACGGCCATCCAATGAAGACTTCAGGTAGTTCCGGAAGAGTCCAACTTGACTAGGTCGATCTCTTACATAGTACTTTCTAGATAATGGAGTGAATTCCCATAACGTCGTATTGTTATGGTCCAGAGCACGTATCGTCTGATTGTCGGCCGACAATAGAACAAGGCCTGTCTCCGACAGTACCGGCGGCGTGTACTCTGAATAAGCCGACCGTTCGACGCGGAATTGTTTATCCTGTTCCGCACCGGCTATCGCTTCGTCCAACTGTGATATAGTCCGGGGATCAAGATCATACTGGACTTGACCGGCGAAAACGTTCCCTTCGAACAGTAGTAACACAACGAAGCCTGCTACCCACGTCAGTCTATGCATCCTAAAACCTATACCTTGGTTGACGGGCGAAATGAGAAATACGGTTCGGTGTGTAAGATTCGTTCGCTCAAGTAATCAACAACGATACTATATCTGAATGATACGAACTTAACCCGCACGTGTTCCCAATTTCAAGCGTACATGACTTTGGTGACGATCTGGAGTGTGCGTCGTAGTGGACTTCACCCCGGCACGTCCACCCACCTCCGGGACGCCGCCGCCTCGAGGATGGCCTCCGCCACGACCTGCGCGCGCATGCCGTGGTAGAAGGAAGGCACGCAGTCCCGTCCCTCGCGGATGGCGCAGACGAACTCCCAGGCCTGGTCGAAGCGAAAGGTCTGGGCGGGGTCGCCTTCTCTGGGGTCGCGGGGGGAACCGGGCAGGGCGAGGAAGCGCTTCGGGACGCTGCGCCGCCGGTATTTCTCCCGCCGCGGTCCGGCCTGGATGGCAAAGGGGGTGTGTAGCCGGTAGGCGGCTGAGCCTTCGCTTCCGTTCAACTCGCAGAGGTCATGGTCGCCGGCGCGCCCGTGGCCTTTGGTCAGTTTGCCCATCTCGAACACGCCCGTGGTCCCCGATTCGAACTCGGCGATCCAGGCTACCCAGTCCTCCACGTCCTGCGGCTCGCAGGGCCGCCCGTCCTCCGTGCGGTCCCGGGGAACGACCTGCTTGAGCGACGCGCACACCGACCGGATCGGACCGAGCAGGTCCTCGGCGAAGTCGATGCGGTGGATGCCCATGTCGCCGAGTTCTCCCGTCGCCGCCATGCGCCGGTACTGGCGCCATCCCACGGAATGCTCCCCCCAGTCCTGGAGACGCTGGAAGCGCGCGTGGCGTATCTCGCCGAGCTGTCCTTCGTCGACCAGGTGCTTCAGGTAGCGCATGCCGGGCACGAACCGGTAGGTAAAGGCGGTCATGTGCCGGACGCCGGCGTCCCGGGCGGACTCGTACATGTCGACGGTCTCCGCGACGGTCATGCCGATGGGTTTCTCACACAGCACGTGACAGCCCGCGGCGACGGCTTTGAGCACGATATCGCGGTGGTACACGTTCGGCACGGCGACGGTCACGGCGTCCGGCCTGACGGCGGCCAGGAACCGGTCCACGTCCGTGAAACCGGCCGCGACGCCCCACTGTGCCTGCCTGCGGGCTAGCAGATCCTCGTCCACCTCGCAAAGGCCGGCGATCTCCACGCCCGGAATGCGGGAGAACCCCGGGTAATGCACGAATTCGCAGACCGATCCGAGTCCGATGAGTCCGATGCGTATTTTGCCAGCCGACATGTTTTCGCTCCTGTCTGGTCTACGATCTGGTCCTGATTCGCATACTTGCGCCGCGCTTCTTACGGACTTTCGCCTACTTCAGTCCCCAGGCCGCAAGCTGCCGCTCGATCGCAGCGATCACCGCCTCGAGTCCGCCCGGGCCGACGGCCGCCGCCTCTTCCTGGTAGAGCCCCTTGCCGTAGTCGTCCGCGGGCAGCAGATAGCCGCCGGTTCCCAGGTTCTGGTTGCACAGGACGACCACGACGACGGCGGTTGCCGGGAAGCGTGCCCGCAACTCGCGCTGAAGCACGCTGTACGGTTCGCCGCTTACCATCACGAGGACGCCTTCGCCGATGCGCCAGAGCGTGACGCCGTAGGGGACGGACTGGCTGTCCGGCGGGATGCTTTCGATGCGCCGCATGGCCCGCCGGACCCGTTCGATGTGCGCGCGGTAGTCGGCGGCTTCCCGTTCCTGCCCAACTTGCCGGGCGGCCTCTTCGCGGGACGTCCATTCGGCGAGTTGCTCGTCGAGTTCCGCCTGCCCGGGCAGGTCCAGCAGGGGCAGGTCCAAGGTCATCGCGGCGACGTCGAAGGCTTCGAGCCCTTGCGCGCGCCCGGCATCCATGGGGCTTTGACGCCAGACCCCGATGGTGGCGCCCGAAACCACGGGGCCGTCGTAGCGCATCTCGGTCCCGTCGGGCAGCAGGCCCTCCAGGGCCGAAAGCGCGGCATAGCCCAGTTGAAGGCCGTTCCGGTCCGCCGCCTCCGTTTCGCCCACGAACCCGTACCGCGGCCCGAGATCCCCGCTCGCGCCCAGCAGGAACACGCAAGGCGCGCCGGTTTCCCGCTCCACGACTTCCCGCATGGCGCCGGGGTAGTCGGGACTGATTAGCGTATTGTCCCAGGCCAGGGTCGTCGGGTGGCAGCTGTAGTTTACGAGGGTGGCGACCAGCCGGCCTTCCCGGTCGCTGGCGCGGGTGACCACGACCGTGTCGTCGGCGGCCCGGTCCGGGTTGGACCCAACGGCGTACAGCCGGTTTTCATCGTCCCAGTAGTCCCGGTTGTACGCCAGGTCGCACCGGCCGTATCCGAAGGCCAGGTCGACCGGATGTATGGCGTCCCTGGCCTCCTCCACGAGGCTGGCGAGCCCCTTGCCGAGATCGTCCAGGTATCCCAGGATCAGTTCGCCGCCTTCGTGCTCCAGACGGTCCGGATCGTAGTTGCCCGCGGCGTGGGTATGGGAAAAGGTGATGACGACGCGTTCGGCGGGCAGGCCGGTTCCGGCGGAAACGGTATCCGAAAGACGCTGCAGGTCGCCGGCCTGAAGCCAGCCCAGTTCGAGGGCGACGAGGGCGTGTTTCTCCCCGGCCCCGGAGTCCGCGAACACCAGTGCGGAGGCGGTCAGCTCCCGGTGCACGCCCGTGGACGCGTCATGCTTCGCCGCGCCCCAGCTGCGGTGATAGATCCCTGCGGGCGGGGTGATGTCGATCCGTGCGAAGCCCAGGTTGCACCGGCCGGCCGGCATGGCGATTACGCGCTGGCTCAAGGCGTCTTCCTTTCCGGAGTATTCATGCGGTGTCCCGCATTTCCAGGATCTGAACGGCCATCCCGGCTTCGAGCACGCCGGGTGACCGGTGCACGGCATTATGGCCGAAGGACGGTGCCGACCGGTCGAACTTGCGGTAGGTCGCCAGCGTGCGCAGCGGTTCCTTGCCCGGCGTCCCGCTCTCCTGTTCGACCAGGGTCGTGGCGCACCGGCCGCAGGGCTTGACCAAGTCGATTTCCACCTCCCCCGCGCGGACGCGCTTCCACATGTCCTCCGCGTAAGGCGGGCAGTCAGCCACGACGACATTGGGCCTGAAGCGGTTCATGCGAAGCGGGGTCTCGAGCCGCGCGTTCAGGTCCGCCAGGGAAGCCTCGGAGATCACCAGCAGCGGGAACCCGTCCGCGAAACCCACCTGGTCGCCGGGCCGACTCGCGAAGTCCGGGTCCACGGGGCGCACGAAGTCCGGGCTGAAACTCAGCAGGCGGCAGGACGCGTCCAGGTACGTGCTGAACCAGTCCGCCGCGTCGTCGCCCTGGTCGATCCCGTCGCAGAGGTCTCCCCACACGTCCACGTTTCGGGCAGGGCCCTCCACGAGTCGCGGTACCGACAGGTCCTCCATGCCCGGCGCCGAAAGCGCCAGTCCGCCCGAGGCAAGAGCAGGCTGGACGAGCGCAAGGGCGGGTGCTTCACGCTGAGTAAGTGGCGAGAGCGGCGCGCGTGACCCAGGCGGTCCGGATGAACCGGAAAGGTCAGGCTGTCCAGGCTGTCCACCGCCATCCCCGACGACGATCCACGACCGGTCGTTTCGGATCCCCCGTGAGTCCAGTTCCGCCCGCGCCAGTTCGTGTCCTGCGCAGGACTTGATAGGATAGACGTGGAGGGAGGAAATGTAAGGCATCGAAGTTCCTTTCGTGTGGTGGCGTCCGGACGGACCGGGCTTCCTTTTTATAACAACACCGGGTCCGGTGTATTCGTTCGCGCGAGGCGCGCGGTCGACCCCGCTAGGTCGGCTAATCCTTCTTCCGCCGCGGCGGACCCTTGCGGGCCACCTGCGTCCGCTGCGGCCGGAGGACGATCTGCGTGATCACCGTCCCCTCCCGCTGGTCCACGGCCTGCGCGACGGCGTCGGCCACGCATTCGGGCGTGATGTGGGTACCGGGATCCTCACCGGGCTCGAAGTCCGCGTGGTCGTAGAATGGCGTCCGGGTCATGTCCGGGTACAGGGTCACCACCCGGGCGCCGCTCTTCCGCACCTCGCTGAAGAGCGCCTGCCCGAACTGGTGGAGACCGGCCTTCGTCGCGCCGTAGGCGGCCCCGAAGGGACCGGGATTCAACGCCGCAGTCGATGCGATGTTGACGACATATCCCCGGGATTCCTCCAGGTGCCTCAGCGTCGCCCGGGTCAGGACCATGGGCGCGATCAGGTTGGTCCGGACCATGCGTTCTATCCGATCGGGCGCCATGGCGGCGTGGGGGCCGAAGAAACCGACGCCGGCGTTGTTGACCAGGATCTTCAGACCCCCGGTCGCTCTCAGCAGTTCCTCTGTGCGGTCCAGCAGAAGCCGGGTATCGGTGACATCACATTCGACCGCTGTGTAACGGGCGTGGCGAAATGCGGTCTTCCCGTGGTCTCGGGCATACCCGTATACGTCGTAACCTATTTCGACCAGGCGCGCGGCGATGGCCCTCCCGATCCCGGAGGAAGCGCCGGTGACCAGTGCTACGTCCATGCGAAGATCCGCTCCTCTCCGAAGTGGTCTCCCAGGCGCTTCCGCATGAAGGCGGTCATTTCCTCACGCCGCTCGGCGGGGTAGGTCACTGTAGTGTTCTCCTGCACGAATTCGCCGTACAGAAGCGGCGTATCCTGCCGCTGGCGCCTCATGCGCTGGAAATGGTGCTTCGACAGGCGGAAAGCGCCCACGGTCACGTCGCGAACGGCGGCCGGGTCGATCCTTCGGACGACTTCATCGACCAGGTCGCCGTATAGGGAGGCCCAGGACGGAACGGCGAGGATCGGGTCGAAGCAAAGACGGACCGGCCAGCCGTCGTCAATGGCCGACCGGACGGCCTCCAGCCTCCGGTGGAGCGGCGCCGTCCCGTGTTCGTAGCGCGCGGCAACCAGTTCGGGGGAAAGCGTCCAGGCCAGGATGACGCGGTCCGTGGGCGGCAGATCCCGGATGGCGCGGTACGCGGCGCTCTTGGTACGGATCTCGATAAGCAGGTCCGGCTCCTCGCGGGCGAATTCGATCCACGCGCGGCAGTAGGGCACGACCGATTCGAAAGCGAGCAGGTCGGTGTCGTACGAGATGCACAGGTAAAACGGCTGTGCCGGGTTCGACCTGCCGCGTATGCCCTCGCGCGTCGCGGTAAAATAGTCTTCCAGGTTTACGAAAACCACGATATTCGCCGAGGGGTACATGCCCTGCAGGTAGCAGTAGTCGCAGTTGTACACGCAGTTGAACATGAGCGTGTTGTAGTGGAAGTCCTCGAGGCTGAAGTTCTGGCTGTTTCCCGAACCGTCGTAAAGGAACCGGTCCTTCTTCACGGCCAGGATCAGTTTCATGCTCTCCTTCTGCGCCTGGAACCGTTGCCGGGGCCGGGCGAAGATCGCCTTGTAATCGTCGATCTCCACCATGCGGGCCCTGGCGAAGCGTTCCCTGATGCGCCGCGTGAGGGGGTATTCCTTCGCGCCGCGCTCGATGTAGAGGTGGGAGAAGTTACTCCACCGAAAGGACGCCCCGGAGTCGTTCAAATTGCGCATCGCCTTCCTGTCTCGTATTCACGGAGACGTGGGTAAACCGCGTCAGATCGGGCAGATCCGACCCGGTGTGGAGCTTGTAGGACCGGGCCAGGTCGGACAGTATCCGGTGCCGGCTGGCTGTAAGACGGAGCCGGTCGCGGATGTCCTGGACGAGCTGCAGGTCCGCGCCGGTCAACACGTCCGGCCCACCGTCGTCGATCGACCGGTAGGCCGCGACCGCCGCTTCGAATTCATCCAGGGCGCCCGCGATCAGTTCGCCTACCCTGTTTTTATCGAGCCGCCGCGTTTCAAGGTGGTCGGAAACGACCTTCACGCAGCCGATCCGGTGGGGCGGGAGGAAGGTCGCCGCTGCCTGGTAGAACCCGGCCGCCTCCATGTCGGCCAGGCCCGGTTCCACGGTCCCGGCATTCGCCCGGTCCAGGGGCCGTTCCACGGTGGTGACCACGGATTCCGCCAGGGACGTCCTCGCCAGCAGGTCGGGGAAGAAGGAACGGCCCGTGCTCCGTTCCGTGATCTTGTTCGCGAGGAACCGGTCTCCCACCGAAACGGGCTCTTCCTCCGCCTTTTGCGTATGGCCGGCGATGCCGAGGTTGAATAGGACCGAGTCTTCATCCCGTTCGACCCGGGTGAACAGACAGGTGGTCGCGATGGCGGACTTCATGCCTCCCGTGCCCGTCACGGTGAGCCAGACATCGTCACGACGGAAGACGGGCAGGCCTGAGGAGCCGTCCTGCTTCAAGCGGAAACGCTCGATCACGGGCTGCGCTTCCGCGTGCAGGGCGATGGCGAGGAGGACGGGCATGGTGGGTTACCGCGTTGCGAAAGACAGGTTCCTGCCTGGATCCGGTTCCTGCCTGGGCACGATCCTATTTGGGCACGATCCTATTTGGGCTCGATGACGACCCGGCCGTCCTCGACTTTCACGGACTTCACCAGGCCCATGAACCGCTCCAGGGAATGATCCTGGAGAAGGGTTTCGACCAGGTTGTTCTTCCGGATTTCATTCATGAACTCTTCGGGAATGTTCCGGCCGCCGACCTCCAGCCGGTCGATGTTGACCTCGAGCCGTCCGTCCCTCATCTCGACGGAGATATCGCCCGTGCCGTTGAGGTACCTGCCCTCGAATCGTTCGTTGAACAGGTCGAGGGGTACGCTGATCTCGGCCAGAAGCCTGTCGTCCTGGATGTCCACGCGCGCCATCCCGTGGAACTCACGCAGCAGGTCTTCATACTCCAGGAGGGCATTGATGTCGTCCGCCGACAGCGAAAAGCTCCCGGTCTCCTCACCCCTTTCGAGGGCAATGACGAAGTCTCTGAACCGGTCGATTACGGAAAGCGCTTCATCCCGTCCCTCCTCCGCGCGGGCGAAATCGAGGGGCTCCGGGCTCGTGTATGTGTCAACCAGTTCATCACTCGCCTGGAGGATGAAATAGTAGGCTGCGCCGGCGATAACGGCGAGCAGGATGATCGCGGACAGGCATCCGCCCACCCAGTACCTGGCTTTCATGGTGCGTTATCTCCGTTCATATACGATTTCCCCGTCCAGCAGGGTCATATCACAGGTCAGGCGCCGCGGCCACCACCGGCGGTTCCCGTGCGAATCGCAGAATTCGAAGTCGCCCTCCTCCAGTTCGAATACCGCCACGTCCGCGGCCGCGCCCGGACGGAGCGTGCCCAGTTCGTTTCTCCCGATCGCCGCGGCCGGTATGGAGGTCGTGCTTTCCACGATGTCTTCGAGGGGCATGCCCAGGTTCAGCATCTTGGACATGGTGGTCGGCAGGTCGAATACCGGTCCGTCGACGTTCACGGTGTACAGGTCCGTGCTGATCGCGTCCGGGAAGAACCCCTGTTCGAAGGCCGACCTGGCCACGTCGAAACTGAAGCTGCCGGCGCCGTGCCCCACGTCCATCAGGATGCCCCGGGAACGCCCCTCGATGACGTCCTCCCAGACGGCTCGGTGATCGTCCAGGATGCCGTGGGGGTGGCCGTGATAGGCGTGCGTGATGATGTCGCCCGGCCGGAGGAGGTCCATGATGCCGGCCAGGGGACAGGGCGTATTGCCCACGTGGACCATGACGGGGACGCCGAGTTGCCCGGCCGCCTCCACCGCCAGGCGCATCGGTTCGATCCCGTTGTCGCCGATGAGGTGCCGGCCCATGCGGACCTTGATGCCGGTCATCAGGTCCCGGTTCCCGGCCACCGCGGCCACAGAACGGTCCACGTCCACGAACCGAAGGCTGGCCAGTTCGGGCGTGCCCGCCGTCGGGATGCCCACGCTGGAGATATTGGAGAAGCCGAAGACGCGCGTCCTGGAGGGTTCCGCCACGATGCGGCGGAATGCGTCCTGGCTCGGCCAGCTCGAGCTTCCGGCATCCACGATGGCCGTCACCCCGGTGTAGGGACAGATGTCGTCCGGCACCAGGCCGATGTCGGTGAACCCCCAGCAGATGTGGGCGTGCAGGTCGACCAGGCCGGGAAAGACGTACCGCCCGGACACGTCAAAGACGCAGTGGCCATCGTCCGGCAGGCCGTCGCCGACGGCCGAAATCGAACCGTCGCGAATGGCGACGTCGCATATCCGGTTCAGTGCCTGCGACGGGTCCACGACGGTCCCGCCGCGTAGCAGGAGGCCGGGGAGGTTTTCGACGAGTGTTGGCATGTACTGATCGGCCGGTTATTCTGCTTTTACTTTTTCCAGCGGGTTTTTCTCAAGGGGCGGCAGCATGTCCTTGATCTGCCTGAACCGTTCCGAATCCGTGATCAGTCCTTCCAGGACCGGCAGCGCCGCAGCCTGTTCCCGGGTGTTCTCGATACGTTCCCTGCTCGGCGGATGGGTTGTGAACATGGTCGCCAGCGTTCCGGGATCCCGGTCGTTGATCTCGAGCAGCTTCTCGAAGAAACCCGTGAGGCCTTCGGGATCGTAGCCGGCCACCCGGAGGTTGACGACCGCGAGGGTGTCCGCTTCCCGTTCCGCCTCCCGGGAATGGTGCAGCATGGAGAGGATGCCGCCGATTCCCGCCAGTTGCGCCGCGATTCGCTGAACCCCAGTGGGGTTTCTTCCCGATATCATGCCCAGCATGATCTCCAGCCCGAGTTGCCGGGTCAGGGCCTTGGCCCCGTGGCGCGCCACCACGTGGGCGATTTCATGGGCGATCACCCCGGCCAGTTCCGCCTCGGTTTCAGAGATGGAAATGAGCCCCCGGTTGACGTAGAGAAAGCCGCCGGGCAGGGCAAAGGCGTTGACTTCATCCGTATCCACGACCTTTATGTAGTAGGGTATATTCGAGCGTTTGGAATGCAGGACGAGGGCCTGGCACAGTCCGTCGACGTAGCGGACCACCTCCGGGTCCTGGTACAGCTTGATCTCTCTTTCGATCTCTCTCGAAAACTGCCTCCCGAGCGCGATTTCGTCCGCCTCGGAGAGCACGTTGACGTTCTGAAAAACGCTTCCGCAGCCCAGCGTCGTCAGCAGGAGGATGGCGATCGGTGCGGCGGCCGTCCTGATCGACAGGGACCGGGCTATGCGGGCCATGCGGGCCAGGTGATTTGCGGCTGTCCTGATCGACAGGAACCGGGCCAGGCGGGCCAGGCGATTTGCGGCGCGCCGGGGAAGGCTACGGGATCTCATCTGGGATCACCCCGGAATCCGGGACAGGCCGGGCAAGCCGACAGGGCCGGCCGACAGGCCGGGCAAGCCGACAGGGCCGGCCGACAGGTTCTGAGCACTGAAGATACGGACCTCAAGTACCGCGGGCAATCGGAAAAGGCCGGGTGGAGACCGCCAGCCATGAATCAACCAACGGCCCCTGCGGCCGTTACACGTTACCTTGCCCGGCTGGCTTCAGACGGACACGCGTTCGCCGCCGGATGGCACCGTGTCCGGCCGATGGCGGGCGGATTCAACAACTGTATATACGAAGTAGATACAGGCGATGGATCCTACCTCCTAAAGGTGTATCCCCATGACCGTGTCCAGCGCCTTGAACGGGAATACGCCGCGATGAGGCGGCTTTCCACCCTGCAAGGCGTGCCGATCGCCGTATCGGCGGACGCACGGGCCGCTGGATTGAATGCGCCCACGCTGATCTACGAGAAACTCACGGGATCGCCGCTGGAACCCGCCGGCACGACCCGGGAAGACCTTGAACAGCTCCTTGGGATCCTTACCCGTGTACACGGAATTCAGGATCCCGGGGATCCGGTACTGGCCCGGCCGGCGGGTCCGTCCCGTCCCGAAGACTGCCTCCGGTACATGGACGAGACTCTGGGTACCCTATCCGCGTCCGCCGCCATGAACGATCCGTCGTTCCGCCGGACCGCGGACCGGCTGCGCGACCTGAGACGGGGCCTGGACATGATGGACCTGAGGACCGTGCTATGGGCGGATGCATCGCCCCGGCTGTGCCACGGGGATTTCCGGCCGGCCAACGTGATCAAAGAGGATCCGGACCGCGTCGCGCTGGTCGACTGGGAACACGCGGGGATCATGGACCCGTTCTACGAGGTCGCCGGTTTCTTCTGGCATCCGGAGAGCGAGGGCCTGGAGGCGGGGTTGCGGGAGGAGGCACTCGCGGGTTACTGCGAACGGAGCGCCGACCCCCACGCGGGTGGGAAGATGGACGTGTATCATGCCATACTTCCCGTGCAATGGTCCGTGCGGGTCCTGTCCCTGATCGAAGGGTACGGCCGGCAGGCGGTCCAGCCCTGGAACGTACCCCGGCCGCCGGAGGCGCTGTGGGAGGATGTGGAGCGCTACATCGGGCTGGCTGCTCAGCGTCTGGTATAGCCCAGCCGCCTCAGCTCCTGCTCTTTCTTCCGCCAGGAGGGCCGGACCTTGACCCGCAGGTCGAGGTAGACGGGTCGGTCCAGGAATTCGACGATGGCCTTCCTCGCGGACGATCCGATGCGTTTGAGCATGCGCCCGTTCTTGCCGATGATGATGCCCTTCTGGGAATCCCGTTCGATGATGATGCCGGCCTGGATGAACGCCGTGCCGTTGGGACGGTCCGTGAAGTCCTCCACGATCACGGCCGACGCGTAGGGCAGCTCCTCGTGCAGGGCCAGGAACAGGTGCTCGCGGATGATTTCCCCCACGAAGAACCGCTCCGGCTGGTCCGTGAGCATGTCGGCGGGGTAGAGCGCCGGACCCGCTGGAAGCGCGCGGATCACGGCGGACAGCAGTGGTTCGAGGCCGTCTCCCTTGAGGGCGGACACGGGCACGATTTCGGTGAAGGGGAACCGGCCCGCGGCCCGGTCGATCATGGGCAGCAGGGAAGTCCTGGACGTCCGGTCAATCTTGTTGATGGCCAGGATGACCGGTCCGCGGCTCTGCTCGAGGAAGCCGGCGACCCGGTCGTCGAGATCGCGTTCGAAACGGGTGGCGTCCACGATGGCCACGGCCGCGTCCGAGTCGTGCAGCGTATGGACCGCGGACTGCAGCATGTATTCCTGTAGCCGGTAGCCGGGTTCGAGCAGTCCGGGCGTATCGAGGAAAAGGACCTGGCAGTCGTCTTTCGTCAGAATGCCCAGTACCCGCTGGCGGGTGGTCTGGGGCCTCGGCGTCACGATGGAAAGCCGGTGCTGCAGCAGCGCGTTCATCAGGGTGGATTTGCCCACGTTCGGTTTTCCGACCAGGGCCACGAACCCCGCGCGATGGGATCCGTCGCCGGCGGCGCCTGCCATATGCCCTGCCATCTGCCCGGTGCTTTCCATGAGATGCTATCCGGTTATGAGTCCCGCTTTCCCTCCGACGATTTCAAAGGGCAGGTTCCTGGCTTTGGTAAACTCGGAATAGGCCTGCAAAGCGCCGTCAAATGTCTGATCCGGCTGACAGTCGTCGATCAGTATGACACCGCCAGGTACAAGCAGGGGATAGATTGCTTCCAGTGTCCGAATCGTCGGAAGATACAGGTCGACGTCGAGAAGGACTACAGCCAGGGTACCGATACGTGCCCAGTCCACCTCCTCGCAATCGCCGGGGATGACTTCGAAGTAGTCGTATCCTTGCTTGCGCAGGTTCTTCTCGTAGACCTTGGGGGACGCGTAACCAAAACGGTCGATCTCCCTTTTGAGTTTACCGCGATACGCTACTTCATGGTCCATCGACTCCGACGTAAAACCTCGAAAGGTATCGACGAAAACCACTCTGTCATTGTAGCCCGCACTGCGCATATGCTCCAGAAGAAAAACGGAAGTATGTCCCCATCCGACACCGATCTCACACACGGCGCCACCCTTTCCCCGGTTTTTGTCAATCGCCTGGGTCAGAAAAGAAAGCATGGCTGGGTTGATCGCATAGGGATAAGAAGGTAAAATGAAATCCCTGAAGGGCCTTGGCGTGTGATATGCCAGGAACCTTGCGATCTTATCCAGTGAGCCGGATAGCTCGGTTATTTTGCTCATAGACATCCTGCGCGACAAACTGCGATATCCGTGTTGACCGATCTTACCAGCGTGCTACCGGTCCGTGTTAGTCCCAAATCCTTAGTGTCATTGTCCCGATCGGCAGTTTGGCAGATTCAGACTACTCAAGTCGTTTCTGGGCAGATTGCGTAGCGATGGGGGGATGCATCCGGTCAGTCTATTGCCCGATATGCTCAAACGGATCAAAGCAGGTAGGTCGGCGAGAGTCCGTGGGAATGCACCGGTGAACCTGTTACTGAAGAGCAGAAGTTCCTGCAAGTTGCTAAGGTTTCCGAACCACAATGGGATCCTGCCGCTCAACATGTTCTGTCCAACATGAAAATACCACACTGTCGATAATCCACCAAGCGCCGATGGCAATGATCCTGTAAACCGGTTTGCTCCGAGGCAGAGGAATCCTACGGATGACAGATTGCCCAATTCCGATGGTATTGGGCCGCTTGGCTGGTTGACACACAGATCGAAGTCGGTGCCCGATGTTAGATTCCCCAGTGTGGAAGGTATAGACCCGGTCAAGAGGTTGCGGTCGAGTTTGAAGTTAATCACGTTCTGGAGATTGCCTAATGACGAAGGTATCGTTCCACTCAGGTTATTTGCCCCGAGATTAAAGTCAATCAAGTTTGAAAGATCGCCCAGTACCCGTGGTATCGTTCCAGTCAGCCTATTGGTGTAGAGATCCAGCACCCTCAGGTTATCGAGATTGGCCAGTTCCCTGGGAATCGGGCCTCTGAGGTTATTTCTTCTCAGCCTGAGCTCGGTCACCTGACCATCTGCATCGTCGGTCACACCGTACCATTCCCCTGGCGGCACGTCACTCAGCCAGTTTGAGCTGTTCAACCAGTCTGGTCCTCCCGTGGTGGTGTAAAACTCCACCAATATGTCCCGGTCCGTATCGGGTATATCCACGACGACATCGATACGTGCGGATACCGTTCCCGATTCGCCGGTTATCTCCGCGATGCCGCTCATCACCGCCGTCACCAGGCTTTGCATGCTGACGGTCGCAACACCGGTGTCGTCACTGGACCGGTTGACCGCGGCATCTACGATGGGATGTCCGTTCCCGTCGCGTACCCTGGCGGTCAGTTGCAAGGTCTCGCCAACAGACGACAACATCGCCGACGGTGGTACAATCTCGATACGACTCTCGGACTGCATGATCGTAACCGCCGCGCTTGCGGTCTGGCCATTCGACGTGGCTGTGATCTAGGCGGTGCCACCCGACACCGCCGTCACGAGACCGCTGCTGCTGACCGAAGCTACGGCCGGGTTATTGCTCGACCAGACAACGATCGCGCCAGTAAGGGGGTTGTTATCCTGATCCAGTACCGTTGCATTGATCTGTAACGTCTGCCCTATGGTGGTGAGCGCCGCGGCATCCGCCGTGAGGACGATACTGGAGGAAACCCGCGCCGGCGAAGTTTAACGTTGATTGCGGAATTGTGCTCATGAGTCAAGGACGATCTGGTACTGGTTCGCACCTCAGGATGCACTTCTGAATCGACAGCTTCATCTTCAACGAGAATGTGCGCGAGAAACTCGACCTGGAAAATACGTAGGGTATTTTGCATTTGTTTTTGGGTTTTTAAATAATGGGTGTAGATATACTGCATCAATGATCTGCTTGACGAGCGAACACGGAACCGTTTCCTGGATACCCGTGTGTATCGGTTATCCCCACAGGAGCATAGCGCGCCATGAATGAACCCGTCGTCTATCTCAACGAAGGATTCGTCCCCGCCTCCCAGGCCCATCTGAACATCTACGACCTGGGGATCGTCCTGGGGGCCACCGTGACCGAAATGACCCGGACCTTCAGGCATGAACCGTTCCGCCTGGACGAACATGTGCGGCGGCTTCTGCGGTCGTGCAAATACGCGGGCTTCGCGCTGGACCTTGATCACGGCGGCCTGGTCGAGTGCACGCGAAGCCTGATCGAGATCAACAGCGGGCTGATCGGCCCGGAGCAGGACCTGGGCGTCGTCCACTTCGTGACGCCGGGGGAGAACCGGATCTACGCGGGGACCGCGGGCAGGACCGTGCGCCTCAAGCCTACCTTGTGCATCCACTCCTTTCCACTGCCCTTCTCCGTGTGGCGCCCCTACTTCCGCGAGGGCGCCCACGTGGTCACGCCCTCCATCCGCCATGTGCCGCCCCAGTGCGTCGATCCCAAGACCAAGAACCGCTCTCGCCTGCACTACTGGCTGGCCGACCGGCAGACACAGGCCGTCGACCCCGCCGCCACCTCGCTGCTGCTCGACCTGGACGGCAACCTGACGGAGTGTTCGGGTGCGAACTTCGTCCTGGTGGAGGACGAAACGATCTATACACCCACCAGCCGCAACATCCTGGAAGGGGTCAGCCTGGTGACGATGCGGGAGATGGCGCCGGAGCTGGGACTGGGCTGGGTCGAGAAGGAACTGCAGCCCTACGATGCCGTCAATGCCGACGAGGCCTGGTTGACGAGTACGCCGTATTGCCTGGCGCCCTGTACGCGCATCAACGGCACGCCCATCGGCGACGGCCGGCCCGGTCCGCTGTTCGTTCGGGCCATGGAAGCCTGGAGCCGGCAAGTGGGCATGGACATCCTGGCACAGATCGAAAACACGGACTGACCCGCCCCCTTTCGACTTGATAAATACCTGATAAGACGGTATTTTACGATACCTTGTCGGGTCTGAATTCCTGGAGCGGTTTCACGTGGAGGCTGGTTCCATGGGCATCTACATTCTGCATGGGTTGATTCTGGCGGGCTACGCAGTCGCCACCGTGGTCTATTTCCGCCATTTCTGGACGAAGCATCCGGGGTCCGGGATCTATGCCAGTCTCTTCCTGATATTCGCCCTGGCCTGCCACAGCGCCTTTCTGATCGCCCGAGCCGTCGAATCTAGCCACGCGCCTTTCGTCGGACTGCACGAATCGATGAGCTTTTTCGCGTGGCTCATCGCCGTGGTCTACCTGTTCCTGGAACGCCGTTTCCACGACCGGTCGCTGGGTGTGTTCGTCCTGCCCCTGGTGCTGGCGGCGCAGACCGTTTCCACGGTGCTCATGAGTCCCGTCGATCCATTGCCGCCCCTCCTCCAGAGCCCGTGGTTCAACTTCCACGTAACGGCGAGCTTCCTGGCCTACGCGGCCTTTTCCTTCACCTTCATCACCGGGCTGCTGTATGTGATGCAGATGTATTACATCCATCACCGGCGCGTGGGCCTGGTGTTCTCCCGGCTGCCCGCGCTGGGCATGCTGGACGAGATGAACCTGAAGGCGACGCTCATCGGCTGGGTGTTCCTTTCCGCGGGCATCGCCACGGGCATCTGGTGGGCGACGGCCGCGTGGGACTCGATCACGCCCTGGCTGCTGGACCCGAAAGTACTGTGCGTAATGCTGACCTGGGTCATCTACACCTGCCAGCTGGTTACCCGATATACCGCGGGCTGGCAGGGTGAACGGGCGGCCATCATTTCCATGGCCGGGTTCGCCTCCGTGCTGCTGGCCTATCTCGGCGCCGGACTCTGGACCAATCTGCACATTTTCGACTAATGACGGCAGCTGGACGACGGCAACCAGTCGACGTCGACTGGACGACGACAACTGACGGCAACTGACGACAACTGACGGCAACCGACGGCAATTGAGCCATGAAAAAATACTATCCCGCCTTCATCGACATCGAAACACAGCCGTGCCTGGTAGTGGGCGGCGGTGCGGTCGCGGAAGAGAAGACGGGATCGCTGCTCGAATGCGGCGGGGTCGTTACCGTGATCAGCCCCGATCTGACGGACGGACTGCGTGACCATGCGGACTGCGGCGCATTGCGCTGGTTAGCGAGGCCATACGGACCTGGCGACGTCCGCGGCTTCAGGCTGGTCATCTCGGCGACGGATTCCACGGAAGTCAACGAGCGGGTCTACCGGGACGCCGAGGCGGAAGGCGTCATGGTCAACGTGGTGGACGTGCCCGCGCTGTGCCGGTACATCGTGCCTTCCATCGTCCGGCAAGGCGACCTGTGCATCGCCATCTCCACGGGAGGCAAGAGTCCCGCGCTGGCAAAGAAGATCCGCGGGCAGCTGGAAGGGGCCTACGGGCCCGAGTACGCCGATCTGCTCGACCTGCTTGGCGCGTACCGCCCCCGGATGAAGGCCGCGTACCCCGATGAAACCGAAACGCGCGCGAGGTTGTGGACGTCCCTGGTCGATTCCGACCTCCTCGATCTCCTGCGCGCCGGACGCGCGGAAGAAGCGCGCGACAGGGTGGAGTCATGCATCTTACACTCGTCGGACTGAGTCACCATACCGCGCCCATCGACGTGCGCGACCAGGCGGTGCTGACGAAATCGCTCCAGGAAAAGGCCCTCTCCTTCGTGAAGGCCTCGAGCGGCATCCTGGAAGCGGTGCTGCTGTCCACGTGCAACCGCAGCGAAATGTACGCGACCACCGACGAGGAACATACCGATCCCGGCCCTATCGAGGCGTGGTTCCACGAGATCCACGGCGTGGACGAGGGCGTACTGTCCCCCTATCTCTATCACCGGAGGGACGAGGCGGTCATCCGGCACCTGTTCCGGGTGGTCTCCAGCCTGGATTCGATGGTCGTCGGCGAGCAGCAGATCCTCGGCCAGGTCAGAGAGGCCTACATGCAGTCGCTGAACTCGAAGAACACGGGACTGGTCCTCAACCGGTTGTTCGAAAAGGCGCTGGCCGTGGGCAAGCAGGTGCGGGAGACCACGGAGATCGGGACGGGCTCGGTTTCCGTCAGTTCCGTGGCGGTCGAACTCGCGCGGAAGATCTTCAAGGACCTGCGGCAGCATACGGCCATGCTGATCGGCGCGGGAGAGACCGGTGAACGTACCGCGGAGTACCTCGTCGACCAGGGCGTGAAGCGGCTGATCGTCGCCAACCGGACCTACGACCGGGCCGCCGACCTGGCCCACCGCTACGACGGGATCGCCGTTTCCCTGCAGGACGGACTGCAGATGATCTCCGACGTCGATATCGTCATCAGTTCCACCGGCGCCACCGAACCGGTGCTGGGAAGGGACCGGATGGCCGAGATCATGCACGACCGCCGCAACCGTCCCATATTCCTGATCGATATCGCCGCGCCCCGGGACATCGACCCCCGCGTACGCGATCTCTACAATGTCATCCTCTACGACATGGACGACCTGCAGTCGGTGGTGGACGACAACGCGGAAGCGCGGAAGGCGGAAGCGCAGAAGGTGGAGGCGATCGTCGAGACCGAGGTGGAGCGGTTGCTCACGTGGTACCAGAACCTCTCTATCGCGCCCACCATCGCCCAACTCCGCCACTTCGCGGACGATATCCGGCACCAGGAGGTCGACCGGGCCTTCACCCAGCTTGGCCATCTCTCCGACGAGGACCGGGAGACGATGGTGAAGATGAGCCGCGCCATCGTGAACAAGCTGCTTCATCAACCGACGGTCCAGCTCAGGAACACTTCCGATCCGGAGCACAGGGACTACCACCTCTACAGCCTGCGTCATCTCTTCGGACTCGACGAGCACGGAAACGACAAGAACGGCGCCGGGAACGAATAGCGCGGCGCGTCCGGGTGGCCGAGCAGGAACAGCGCGGCGCGTCCGGGTGGCCTGGACATCGATCCCCTTTCCATGGCTTCTTCACTGATCATAGGCACCCGCGGCAGCAGGCTGGCCCTCGTCCAGGCCCATTCGGTGGCCAGGGACCTGGAAGCGGGCCGCGACGGCCTGGCCGTGGAGGTGCGCGTCCTTACGACGAAGGGCGACGCGGACCGGGACGCCTCCCTGGATACCTTCGGCGGCGAGGGCGTCTTCGTCAAGGAACTGGAACGGGCCCTGGTCTCGAGGGAGATCGACGCGGCTGTGCACAGTCTCAAGGACCTGCCCACGTCCCTTCCGGACGGGTTGGCGATCGCCTCGGTGCCGGAGCGCGTGGACGCGCGCGACGCCCTGATCAGCCGCGACGGAGCCGGGCTGGACGACCTGCCGGCGGGCGCCCGCGTCGCCACGGGGAGTCCGAGACGGCGGGCTCAACTGCAGCACTTCCGGCCGGACCTGCGCTTCACGGGGATCCGCGGGAACATCGACACCCGGCTGAAGAAACTGGAAGAAACGGCCGGTCCGGACGCCATCGTGCTGGCCGTGGCGGGGTTGCAGCGGCTGGGCTGGACGGACCGCATCTCCGAGGTATTGTCTCCGGAAGTCTGCATGCCGGCCGTCGGCCAGGCCGCGCTCGCGATCGAAACCCGGAAGGACGACCTGCCCACCCTGGAAGCGGCGCGGCGCATCGACGATCTTCCGGCCAGGCAGGCCGTGACGGCGGAACGGTCCTTTCTCCATCGTATCGGCGGCGGTTGCCATACCCCGGTCGGCGCTTGGGGGAGGATCGAGGAAGGTTGCCTGGTGCTGGAAGCCGTCCTGGCCGCCGATGACGGCGAATGGCTCGTGCGTCAATCCCTGCGCGGACAGCCCGAAGAATGCGCCGATCTGGGCCGCCGGCTCGCCGAGGCGGTGCTGGATCAGGCCAGGCCGACCACGGAATCCCAATGAACGCCGAAACCCCAGACAAGTCCGACTCCACCTCGCCGCCGGGCAACAGCGAATCCACGGGCAAGTCCACATCCGCCCCGTCGTCGGGCGCCGCATCCGCCCCGACCCCGGGCATGGTATACCTGGTCGGTGCGGGCCCCGGCGACCCCGGTCTGATCACCGTGAAGGGCCTTTCCTGCGTGCGTCGGGCCGACGTCGTCGTCGCCGACTTCCTCGCGGACGAACGGCTGGTGGCGGAGGCGCCGGGACACGCCGCGTGCATCCGCGTACCCTGGCGGCCGAGTCGGCAGGCGGAGATCAACGACCTGCTGGTTCGGCACAGCCGGGCCGGGAAGACCGTGGTCCGGTTGAAGGGCGGCGATCCGTTCGTGTTCGGCCGGGGCGGCGAAGAGGGACTGCATCTCCAGCGCGCCGGGATCTCCTTCGAGGTCGTTCCCGGCATCACGGCGGCGGTCGCGGTACCGGCCTACGCCGGTATACCGGTGACCCACCGGGAGATCACTTCGTCCATGACGGTCGTCACCGGCCACGTGGCGCCGGACAGGGACCGGACGGATCTCGACTGGGAGGCACTTTCCAAACGGATCGGCACGTTGATCTTCTACATGGGCGCGCGGAACCTGCCCTTCATCGCGGAAAGACTCATCGAACACGGGCGGCCGAAGGACACGCCCGTCGCGCTGATCCAGTGGGGCACCACGACGGAGCAGAGGACCCTCGTCGGCACGCTGGACGACATCGTTTCCAGGGCCCGGAACGCTTCCTTCACGCCGCCCGTGCTGATCGTCGTGGGCGAGGTGGTGGCGCTGCGTCCGCAGCTCGACTGGTTCGAAACGAAACCGCTTTTCGGCGTCCGCGCGCTGGTCACGCGCGCCCGGGACCAGGCCGGCGAGCTGTCGGAGTCGCTCGTCCGCCAAGGCGCGGAGCCGGTCGAAGCGCCGCTGATCCGGATCAAAGCGCCCGATGATTGGTCGGCAGTGGATGCCGCACTGGCCGATCTCTCCGGCTTCGATCACGTGGTGTTCACCAGCCGGAACGCCGTGGAGGCGTTTTTCTCCCGATTGAATCATCAGGACCTGGATGCCCGGGCACTGGGCGGGGTCCGCGTCGCCGCGGTGGGCCGGGCCACGGCCGGCACGCTGCGTAGTCGCGGGATCGAAGCGGACGATCAACCCGAGGTCTTCCGGGCCGAAAAGCTCGTGGAAGCCCTGGCCGGAGAACGCGACCTGCGGGATGCGCGGATCCTCTTCCCCGCGGCGGACATCGCGGGTCCCGCCGTGGAGGAGGGACTGACCGCCGCTGGAGCGTCCGTGACCCGGGTGACGGTCTACCGGACGGTCCTTGCAGCGGGCTTGCCGGACGACATAGCGTCCATGCTGGAAGACGGGAAGATTCATTTGGCCGTGTTTGCGAGTTCGTCGGCCGTGTCGGCGTTCGCAAAGGCCGCGGGGCCGGACGGTCCGCAACGTTGGACCCGGGGCGTACGCATCGCGTGCATCGGTCCATCGACGGCGGAAACCGCCGCGGAGGCGGGACTGTCCGTGGATATCGTGCCCGGCCAGGCCACGGTCCCGGCGCTCGTGGACGCGATCGTGCGCGACCGGTTGGCCGCGGGGGAGCGGCTTGAATAACATCGTGCGCGACCGGTTGGCCGCGGGGGAGCGGTCCGCGTAATAACGATTGCCCCGAAATGACGCGCCGGTATATATTTGACGGGCGTGATTCCAGTTAACAAACAGCCGAATACTATGCCTTTTTGTCCGGAATGCGAATGCAAATACGCCCAGGGTGTGGAGCAGTGTCCCATCTGCGCGACAACCCTGGTCGAAACGCTGAACGAGGCGTCGACCTGGGTTTGTGATGAATGCAAAGAGGAAATCCCGGGCGACGCGAAGTCCTGCCTGGTCTGCGGGACGGTTTTCGTCGCCGACCTGCGCTGCCTGACCCATCCGGACCAGCCCGCCCACGGACGATGCGTCGTCTGCGGACAGCACGTGTGCGGGGACTGCGGCATCCGCCGGCTCGGCCGGTATTTCTGTGAAAGACACGGGTTGGAAGAGGATACGCCGGTCGAGGAGGAGATCCTCTACCGGGCGGAGGACCGGGAAGCGCTGAACTACCGGCGCTACCTTGCGCAGCAGGGCGTGGATTGCCGTGTGTTCTCGGCCCAACAGGACGCCGGCCTCCTCCTGGACGTTCGATCGATCGACGAGGCCAGGATCATCGTGCCTTCGAAACACCGGGCGCCGGCTCGGGAGTGGATGGCGTCACGATCCATCGACGCCGGCCATG
Source organism: Gemmatimonadota bacterium (assembly GCA_009838645.1). Taxonomy (NCBI): domain Bacteria; kingdom Pseudomonadati; phylum Gemmatimonadota; species Gemmatimonadota bacterium. The sequence continues at coordinate 93,391 of VXRC01000012.1, forward strand.
TCCTTTTCCAGTGTGAACGCTGCAGCGCCCTCAACGGATTCGACGGCGGCGGCTGTGCCAACTGCGGCGGCCCCTGATGCGCCAATACCGGCGGCTGCGCCAACTGCGGCGGCCCCTGATGTCCCGATAGCGGCCCTCGACAAAGGACAGGGAAAACCGATGGCATTTCCCGTACACAGGCTGCGGCGCCTGCGCCGCACCGAGCGTCTGCGAAGGATGGTCGGCGAGACCCGGCTATCCGTGGACGATCTGATCTATCCCCTGTTCATCTGCCCGGGAGAAGGCGTCCGTGCCCCGGTAGATTCCATGCCCGGCGTGGAGCGGCTGTCGGTGGACCAGGGCGCGGAAGTCTGCCGCGAAGTCGCGGACCTGGGTATCCCGGCCGTCATGCTCTTCGGCATCCCTGAGCGCAAGGACGCCTACGGTTCCGGCGCTTACGCGGACGACGGCATCGTCCAACGGGCCATCCGCGCGATCAAGCAGGCGGCGCCGGAAATCACCGTCATCGGCGACGTGTGCCTCTGCGAGTACACCGACCACGGCCACTGCGGTGTCATCAAAGAAGACGATGTGGAGAACGACGCCACCCTTCGGCTGCTCGTCCGGACCGCGCTCTCGCAGGCGAAGGCCGGCGCCGACATGGTCGCGCCGTCGGACATGATGGACGGCCGCGTTGGTGCGATACGGGAGGCCCTCGACGACGAGCGGCTTTCGCACGTCCCGATCATGGCCTATTCCGCCAAATACGCTTCGGCCTACTACGGGCCCTTTCGCGACGCCGCGGACTCGGTCCCGCAGTTCGGCGACCGCCGTTCCTACCAGATGGACCCGGCGAACTCCAACGAGGCACTCCGGGAAGTGGAGCTGGACCTCGAGGAAGGCGCCGATATCGTCATGGTCAAGCCGGCCCTGGCCTATCTAGACGTGATACACCGGGTGAAATCGACCTTTGAAGTGCCGGTGGCCGCTTACAACGTGAGCGGGGAATACGCCATGATCAAGGCGGCGGGACAGATGGGATGGATCGATGAAGAACGGATCGTCATGGAGTCGCTGACCGCCATAAAGCGCGCTGGCGCCGACATGATCCTCACCTACTTCGCGCGGGAGGTCGCGCGAGGACTCCAATCCGAATGAACCGAATGGAACGAATGGAACGAACCGAATGAACCGTTCCCGATCCGGCACGCTCTTCGACCAGGCCCTGCGATCCATGCCCGGCGGCGTGAACAGCCCCGTGCGCAATTTCGGGCGGGTCGGTGGCCGCCCCGTCTTCATGGAACGGGGCGCGGGGGCGACGGTCTACGACGTGGACGGCAACGCGTACATCGACTACCTGGGATCCTGGGGGCCGCTGATCCTGGGCCACGGCCATCCCGCCGTGGTCGAAGCTTTGAAAAATGCCTGCGAGCGGGGCACGAGTTTCGGCACGCCCACCGAAGCCGAGATCAGGCTGGCGGAACTGGTCAAGACCGCCTTCCCTTCCATCGAACTTTTGCGCATGGTAAACTCCGGCACGGAGGCGACCATGAGCGCCCTGCGCGTGGCCCGCGGATACACGGGACGCGACCTGGCGGTCAAGTTCGAGGCGGGATACCACGGCCACGGAGACAGCTTTCTCATCCAGGCCGGATCGGGCGCAGCCACGTTCGGCATCCCCGACAGCCCCGGCGTGCCCGCGGACCTGGCGAAGATGACCATCAACCTGCCCTACAACGACATCAATGCGGTCCGCCGCATCCTCTCGGAGCGGGGCGACGACATCGCCTGCGTGATCGTGGAGCCGGTTGCAGGGAACATGGGCATGATCCCCCCGGCCGAAGGCTTTCTCGAAACCATCCGGGAAGAGACGGAGAAGCGGGGCATCATCCTGATTTTCGACGAGATCATCACGGGATTCAGGATCGCTTTCGGCGGCGCACAGGAACGGTTCGGCATCACGGCCGACATGACCTGCCTGGGCAAGATCATCGGCGGAGGCCTTCCCGTCGGCGCCTATGGTGGGCGCAGGGAGATCATGGAAACCGTGGCGCCCGTCGGCGCGGTCTACCAGGCCGGCACGCTCTCGGGTAACCCGCTGGCCATGACCGCGGGTTATGAAACGGTGCGGCGGCTTCAGGAACCCGGTGTCTACGAAAGGCTGGAGAACCTGGCTTCCCGGCTCGGCACCGGACTCCGCGCCGCGGCGGCGGAGGCACGCGTTCCCGCGTACCTGACGCGCGTCGGGTCCATGATGTGTACCTTCTTCACCGGCCAGGCCGTAACCGATTTCGACACCGCTTCCACCTCGGACGCGGATACGTACGGGCGTTACTTCTGGAACATGCTGGACCGGGGCGTCTACCTGGCGCCTTCGCGCCTCGAAACGGGTTTCGTGTCCCTCGCCCACACCGAAGAGGACATCGACCTGACCCTCGAGGCGGCTCGGGAGAGTATGAACCTACTAATTGCATAGATTGTTTATGACATAGACAATTAAAGTCATAGACTATCCAGAACCGTTGCATTAAGATCACGTTCGGAACATTTACACGAACCACTTTCAGTCCTATTCCGAGAGGAGTTCAACGTGATTCGCCCGTATAGCCGCGCGTTCACAATGATCACGGCTTCTATATACTTCATGATCCTGGCAGGATGCGGCGGCGGGGACAGCGGCCCGACGAGCCCCACGCCGCCCGATCCTACGCCTCCGACGCCGCCACCGGCACCTGTGGCGACGAGCATCACCGTCGCGCCGTCTTCGCACACCCTGGCATCGATCGGTGCAACCGTGCAGCTGACGGCTACGGTGAGGGACCAGAACAACAACACGATGACCGGCCAGGCGGTGACCTGGACGAGCAGCGTCACCGCCGTGGCGACAGTCAGCGGCAATGGCCTGGTAACAGCGGTGAGCAACGGTACGACCCAGATCACGGCGCGTTCCGGCAACGCGTCGGGTACCGCGAACATCACGGTGGCCGAGCCGGTGCCGACCCGGATCGCGGTAACGCCTTCCTCCCATACACTGGAGACGATCGGAGCGACCGTACAACTCACGGCAACCGTGCGGGATCAGCGGAACAACGTCATGTCCGGCCAGACCATTACCTGGTCGAGCGGCGACGCAGCCGTGGCGACCGTGAGCGGGACGGGCCTGGTCTCCGCGGTGGGCAACGGCATGGCGGAGATCACGGCCAGGTCCGGCAACCTGTCTGCCAATGCGACCATAACCGTCGCGAGTCCGGTGGCGACAAGCATCTCAATCGAGCCTTCGTCGCATACCCTGGCGATGACCGGCGCGACGGTACAACTGACGGCAACGGTACGTGATCAGCACGAAAACGTGATGTCGGACGTGACCGTGACGTGGTCGAGCGGCGACGAGTCCGTGGCGACCGTGGACGCGAACGGCCTGGTCACCGCGGTGGGCAACGGCATGGCGGAGATCACGGCCCAGGCCGGAGACGTCATGGGGACCGCGTCGATTACGGTTTCATTGCCCGTGGCGACGAGCATCTCAGTCGAGCCTTCGTCACTTACCCTGGCGATGACCGGCGCGACAGTACAACTGACGGCAACGGTACGTGATCAGAACGAGAATGTAATGTCGGACGTGA
>VXRC01000013.1 GCA_009838645.1 Gemmatimonadota bacterium
ATTGAGCGCAGCGGTTCTGCGTGTCAACTCTAGCCTTGATCTCGATACGGTTCTGTACGAAATCCTGGCAAGCACCCGTGACCTGGTCGGCGCCCGCTACGGCGTGATCACTACCATTGATGAGACGGGGGAGCCGCACGACTTTCTCACCTCCGGCTTTAGCCCTGAGGAAGAGCGACAGTTGATGGAGTGGCCCCCCGCATTGCGTTTCTTCGAGCACCTCCGCGACCTTCCAGGGCCGCTCAGGCTGGCAGACGTGCCCGCCTACATCCGCTCTTTGGGCTACGTCCCGGACCCGATTCTTCCAAAGACCTTCCAGGCGACCCCGATGCTTCACCGCGGCGTGCACGTGGGGACCTTCTTCCTCGGAAGGAAGCAGGGCGGTCATGAGTTCACCGTTGAGGACGAAGAGGTTCTGGTGCTGTTCGCCTCCCAAGCGGCGGCGGCCATCGCCAACGCCCGCACACACCGGGACGAGCAGCGGGCACGGTCGAGCCTGGAAGCCCTGGTCGATACATCCCCGGTGGGCGTCGTGGTCTTTGATGCGAAGACCGGTCAACCGGTGTCTTTCAATCGGGAGGCGAGGCGGATCGTCGAGGGACTGCGCATGCCCGGCCATGGCGTGGAGCAGCTGCTGGAGGTATTGACGTGCCGCTTCTCCGACGGGAGTGAAGTGGCCCTTGCGGAATATCCGATCAAACGAGTGATAGACGACGCTGTTACCATGCGCGCCGAGGAGGTCGTGCTCTCGGTTCCTGATGGCCGAAGAACCACGATGCTCGTCAACTCCACCCCGATCCACGCCACCGGCAATGCAGTCGAGTCAATGATCGTCACTATGCAGGATTTGGCGCCATTCCAGGAACTGAACCGGTTGCGGGCGGAATTTCTGGGCATGGTGAGCCACGAACTGCGTGCGCCGCTCGCTGCCATCAAAGGTTCGGCCGCGACCGTGCTAGGTAGCTCGCGGGTTCTGGACCGAACCGAGATGCAGCAGTTCTTCCGGATCATCGAAGGGCAGGCCGATCATATGGACAATCTGATCAGCGACCTGCTTGATGCGGGGCGCATTGACTCTGGCACGCTGTCGGTCGACTCCAGGCCAGTGCAGGTGTCCGAACTGGTGGAGCAGGCCCGGACCACCTTCTTAAGTGGCGGCGGCAGGCAGACCATCCGCATTGACCTGCCGCTGGACTTGCCCCGTGTGATGGCCGACGAACAACGCATCGTTCAGGTACTGAACAACCTCTTCTCCAACGCGTCCCTGTACGCCCCCGAGTCGTCGGTCATCCATGTCGGTGCGATGCGTGATGGGGTCTACGTCGCTATTTCGGTAACAGACGAAGGCCAGGGGGTGTCGCCCGAGCAGTTGCCGTACCTGTTTCGGAAGTACACTGGGGTCGGAGCCCGGCCGCGTGGCTTCGGCCTAGGTCTGGCCATCTGCAAGGGATTGGTGGAAGCCCACGGGGGCCGCATCCGAGCCGAGAACGCCAGTCCCGGGCAAGGAACCCGGTTCACCTTCACAATTCCTGTGGTCAAGGACGCCGAAGATGATGGGATCGAGACTCGGAGACACGGGCGGCGTGCGGATCGGCGGAGACCGCTCGTGCTTGCAGTTGACGACGATCCTCAGTTTCTGGGGCATGTACGGGCAACCCTTAACGGCGCCGGTTTTGGCCTGCTTACAACAGGCAACCCGAATGAAGTGGCCGACCTGGTTGAAAGACACGATCCCCATTTGGTACTGCTGGACCTGCTGCTGCCCGAGATGGACGGCATAGAGCTGATGCAAAGGGTTCCGGCGCTGACGGATCGGCCGGTCATCTTCCTGTCCGCCTATGGCCGAGATGAAACGGTTGTCAGGGCCTTGGAGATTGGAGCCGTAGATTACATTGTGAAGCCGTTTTCGCCCACGGAACTGGTGGCCAGGATCCAGACGGCGCTGCGCAAGAGCGAAGTGTTCCCCGTATCATTTGAGTCGGGGGCTCTTGTGATTAACTACGAAGAGCGTCGGGTTACCGTGCGTGAAGTTCCGGTGGAGCTTACTGCCATTGAGTTCGATCTGCTGCGTTTCCTTTCAATCAACGCCGGTCGGGTAGTGACCTATGAGAACCTGTTGCGTAGCGTGTGGCACTTGGACGGTCTTGAAGATAGGCGACGGGTCCGGGCTTTCGTGAAAAAATTGCGAGACAAGCTCGGCGACGATGCCGTAAACCCAACGTACATCTTCACCGAGCCGCGGGTAGGCTACCGTATGCAAAGAGCCGACGACGAGCCAGAGATCTCGAGTTGAAGCAAGAATGAGAACCCATTGAGCTTTCAGTACTGCAGAGGACCATAGGGGCCAGAGGTTCAGGAATTGCGGGAAGTAGCGCCAGGGTTGATTCCAGACCTGATGTGTCAACCGGGTGTTCTGCGCCGTCCACCCTTTTAGGAACTGTCCACGGAGGCAAAGAAAATGAATCCGTCTCATACAGTATTACCACTAAGCCGAGACGGTTATAGTTCTGCTACGATCATCTCACATTTCGTGAGGGCCATAGAAGCGCTCAGAAATCAACGACCATTCGAAAAGGGTATCCCTTACCCCCCTCTGAAACAAAAGGCCCAAAACTGCACGAGAGTGCCGATCTTGCAATCATTGAATCCGTTCCCCGCCCGATCTCCTGGATGCATGAACGAAATCTTATCCTTGGATACGGCTAGGCACTGTTTCATCGAACACTGGAGCTTCATTAAACTCTGGATAGTTGCGCCTGCAAGATCATCCGCTTCAGAATTCCAACCTGATCTCGAAAATGAATCCGGCGCAATCCATCAGTTTCCAGCAGATGCTTAAATGCCTCTCAATTTTCTCCCTTTCGCTGAGTTATCAATAAATTTTACCGCTTACCATCTGTCCGGCAATGGTTTGATGAACCGGATCTTGTTGCCCTTTATTCTTCCTACTCTAGTTTCTACTCGACGTTATTGCTCGCAAATATAGCCACGCAACCCGCTCCCCGTATGACAAGGTGTAGCAACATGAGAGCGCCCCGGCGCTGTTCAGCACCGGGGCGCTCTTTTAGTAGTCGGAATGTTATTTCGTACTACGTGATCTACACTCCTACTTCACCAGCATCATGCGTCCAGTCTTCAC
>VXRC01000014.1:0-82443 GCA_009838645.1 Gemmatimonadota bacterium
CTGACGCCGATAACTGCACCGTCTCACCGAGGGCCATGAGTGTGGCCGACGACGGTTCGATCGCGATACTGCCCGCCGACTGCATCACCGTCACCGGGACGCTGGCAGACGCGCTACCCGAATGAGCGGTGACCGTGATGCTGCCATTGGCGACCGCCGTCACCAGGCCCTGTGCCGACACCATGGCAACCGAAGCGTCGCTACTCGACCACTCGACCACCGCACCAGCCACCGGTTGACCGTTCCCGTCCAGTACGGAGGCCGAAAGCTGCACCATCTCGCCGATGGCCATGAGTGTGGCCGACGACGGCTCGATCACGATACTGCCCGCAGACTGCATCACCGTCACCGGGACGCTCGTGGACGCACTACCTGAACGCGCCGTGATTGTCGCACTGCCGTTGGCGACAGCCGTCACCAACCCCTGCCCGCTTACGGTCGCCACGGCTTCGTTACTACTCGACCACTCGATGGTCGCGCCGCTCATGACCGCGTTGTTCTGATCGAAGACCTGGGCGGTCAGTTGGAGGGTCTGACCGATGGCATTCAATGAGACAGAGGAAGGCGTTACTTCAATGCGCGTAGGCACCGGAGTCGGTGGTGGGGGCGGCGGTGGAGCAGGCGGTTCAGGCGCCGTCGGGCTGTCCTTGCCGCAGGCGGCCAGCAACGGAAGGCCGATGGCAAGGAAGATGGTCAACGCCAGGCGCCGGCGACTGCCACACCAGGCGCGAGCGACCTCCACACCAGGCGAAGAGGATTGTTTCGATAGACTGGACGGGCTGGAAGAAACCGCCGATTTACGTTCGCTACTGGTATGGATGATCATATCGTACCGCTAACCTTTAGTTGAGAACTTCGACAACGATCGACTGTCGGCGTCCGCTGGTCGGCGTCCGCTGGTCGGCGTCCGCTGGTCGGCGTCCGCTAGTCGGCGTCCGCTGGTCGGCGTCCGCTAGTCGGCGTCCGCTGGTTTGGATGATGTAATCGTCTCACATTTCTGTGGGAGGTATGGTCTGAATCCGAACAAGGTAAAATAAGGTGATTCATGTTGTGAATCATCAAAAAAAACGTACTATATGTGATGTTAACATGATTTTATGGACGAAATATATGATATTTTGTGATTATCTGATTTACCGGAGATTCGTAGTCAAGTGGATTGGCATTACGAGTCGCGCGCGATTCAGTTGAATAACCTGCGCATTGTCTACAGCCTGCGCGCGGTGTTTACAACCAGGAAGGAAGTGGAACAGGTAAATCATGCAGAATTTCAACCAGTTGGAGGAAGGAACGAGGACCCATAGGATCACCTGGCACACATGCTCGACCCCGAGAATCCAATTGCCTGTACGCCTGGACTCGGATAGATTCGCTACAGGGCGTCAGGCTGGAATGGCAGACGCATGCCGCCCGTTAAAAGATCACCGCAAGCGAAACGCCTCTGCGATGTGGTGATCGAATGCAGAGGCTAAGCCGGCATCCAGGCCAGGTACCGGAGCGGACGCCAGGCCGGGGGCTGGATCGGATGCCGGGCTAAGGGCCGGAACGGACGCCGGGCCGGGTGCGGGCACGGATGCCGGACGTGGAGGGTTCATGCGATGAGATCGCAAATCTCCCGGCTTTTACCAACAGCAAACTTGGCGTTCTGCGCTGGTCTGCTGGTAATCACCGAGGCCCTCGCGGGTGGCGGACCGGGAGGTGCGGTGTACGCCGGGGAAAGCGTGGCGATCGACACGGATGGCGCGGCCCGTTCCATGGACGCCGTGAAGCCGGACGTGCCTGAAGCCCACCCCTTCTACATCAGCGTCTGCCAGGTCGATCACAACCCCGACACCGGCGCGCTGGAGATGTCTTTTCGCATCTTCATGGACGACCTGGAACTGGCCCTCGAAACGATGGGCACGGAACGACTGCACCTGGGCACGGAGCGCGAAGCCGAGAAGGCGGACCTTTACATAAGCCGTTATCTCGTTCGCCACGTTGTCGTCGAGATAAACGGCCGTCGCGTCAACGCCGCCTTTCTCGGAAAGGAAGTTGAATTGGACGCGATGTGGTGTTACGTGGAGGTCGGGGATATCCCCGTGTTTGAAACGATGACAATGACGAATACGCTGCTCCTCGAGACATACGAAGACCAGGTCAATCTCGTGCACGTCAATGCCAACGGCCAGAAGAAGAGCCTGGTGTTCAACCAACAACAGGTCACGCAGACCCTGGAATTCTGAACCGGATTCCGGGTACCCTGCAATGAACATCATCCCGGACTATGCCGCAGCATACACGAAACGCAGCCCGCATCGTCGACCTGGAAGCGTTCCCCGGCTTGAAGGGAAGCGTAGACCTGGGCACCATCGTCGCCACTTCCGGCGGGTACGATCCGCTCCATCCCGGCCATGTCTCCTGTCTGCTGGAATCGTCCGGCTATGGCGATACCATGGTCGTGATCGTCAATGGCGACGCATTCCTGCGCCGCAAGAAGGGCAAGCCCTTCATGGATCTCAGGGCCCGTTGCCAGGTCGTCTCCGGTATCCGCGGCGTGGACTACGTGATTCCGTTTGAAATCGAAGGCGACGATACGGTCTGCGAGGCCCTGAGGGTGATCCGGCCCCGCGTATTCACCAAGGGCGGAGACCGGACCGACATGTCCAATATCCCCGAGTGGAGCGTATGCAAGGAACTCGGCATCGAAGTGATTTCGGGGGTGGGGATGGACAAGGCCTGGAGCAGTTCCGACTACCTGGAATCGTGGGGACGATTCTGGGCCGGCCAGGGGAACCGCGGGTAGGGCCCAGAAAGGTAATTGCTGCTTGTCCCGTGTCCGCTGCCGTCTTATAATCCCGGTACACGATAACCACCCGTTTCTCCCGGGAAACCCGGAGGAGAGCATGCCAAGCAGATACCGCGCCGCCGTGATCGGCCTCGGCCGCATGGGCAGCACCTTCGACGACGAGATCGACCAGGGCGGATCCATCTTCCTGCCCTACTGTCACGCGCCTTCCTACCAGGCCGCGCCTGACGTAGACCTGGTCGCCGGGGCGGACCCTCACGACGGGCAGCGTTCGATATTCGGCGGGCGCTGGGGCATCGAAGACGGTCACCTGTACGCCGACTACCGCGATATGCTCGAGAAAGAGCGTATCGATCTGCTCAGCGTCTGCACCACGGCCCGGATCCGTTCACAGATCGTTCAGGACGCCGCCCGCGCCGGCGTGAAGGCCATTTGGGCCGAAAAACCCATCGCCCTGACCCTGGCCGAGGCGGATGACATGGTGGCAGCCTGCGAGAAACACGGCGTCGCCCTGGCCATCAACTGCGCGCGGCGCTGGCATCCGTTCTTTTCCCATGCGAAGACCATGATCGAAGAAGACGAACTCGGCGAGATCGTCCAGGTGACGGGTTACGGCCAGTGCGGACTTTCCCATAACGGCAGCCACCTCATCGATATCGTCCGGTACATGGCGGGCGGAACGGTCGAATGGGTGTACGGCGAGATGGAATCCGACGAGGCCGCGGCGGGCGACAAGGATCTCATGGGCAACGGGTACCTGGCCTTCGACAACGGGGTCCGGGCCTATGTCCGCGGCATGCCCTGCGGGATCGCGAACTGGGAGATCGACGTCCTGGGCACGAAGGGCCGCTTCCGCTCCATCGCGAACGGCCAGGACGCCGAACTGGTGAAGCTGCATCCCGGCGGTCCGCGCGGCAGAGGCGTGCCCGCCCGATTGCCCTTTCCCTGGCCCGTTCGTTACCCGTCCATGGGGCTGACCATCGTCGCGGACCTCATCTCGGCCGTCGAAAACGGTCATCCCCCGAAGTGTTCCGGGGTGGACGGACGGGAGGCCCTGGAAGTGGCCATCGCCCTCCGGGAATCTCATCGAAGGGGAGGACAGAAGGTCCATCTGCCCGTGCAGGACCGGGATTCGGGCATCCTGTCCTCCGAAATACACCAGGACGACGTACCGGCGCGCGTCCGGCGCCTTCGGGGATAGTGCTCCGCGGGATCTGCACGCAGGGAGGACGAATGAAGCTGGGGTTCGTGACCTATCAGATCGGCAAGGACTGGGACGTGCCGGCCATCATCGACATGTGCGGAAGGACGGGTTTCACGGGCGTGGAACTCCGCACGACCCATGCCCACGGCGTGGAAGCCTCGCTGAGTGCGGATGAGCGATCAGAGGTACGACGGCTTTTCGAGGACGGCGGCGTGGACCTGGTGGGCCTCGGTACGGCCTTCGAGTATCACTCGGCCGATCCGGACGAGGTGCGGGCGAACGTGGACGGGACCGTCGAGTACGCGAGACTGGCGGCCGACCTGGGTTGTCCGGGCGTCAAGGTGCGCCCCAACGGTCTACAGACCGAAGCGGGCATCCCGGAAGAAGCGACCCTCGAGCAGATTGGGAAAGCCGTCGGTGAGTGCGCGGAAGCGGCCGCCGGCCTCGGCGTGCAGATCCGGGTAGAAGTGCATGGGAAGGACACCCAGGAGCCGCGGCGCATGCGCGCCATCATGGACCACGCGGACCATCCCAATGCGTATATCTGCTGGAACTCGAATTTCGGCGAAGTGCAGGACGGATCCATCGAGGCCAACTACCGGCTGCTCGCCCACAAGATCGGCCTGGTGCACATCACCGAAATCTACCGCGCCGAGTACCCCTGGCGAGAGCTTTTCCGATTGCTTCAAGCGGACGGTTACGGAGGGTACACGCTCGCGGAAATCGCCCACAGCCCCGAACCCGAGCGGCTGATGGGCTACTACAAGGCCCTCTGGGAAGCGTATCGGGCCTGACGGCGGCCGCGAGCGGTCCGGGAACGCCCGATTCAACCGCCGGGAACACCGGAGGCGGCCTTCCGCTCCCGGTTTGAACCAAGGCATTCCGAAAGGACCATCCAAGTCTATGACAACGGCCCAGAAGATATCGCAGGAGGCGATCTACCGCGAAAGGACGCCGGGATCCTGTGAAGCGTTCAAGCGCGCGGGTGAAGTCATGCCCGGCGTCGCCAAGGGCGCCTACTACTACGCGCCATACCCGGTCACCATCGCGCGGGCCGAAGGCTGCCACCTGTACGACGTGGACGGCAACCGGTACGTGGATTTCGCCAACCACCACACGACGCAGATCCTGGGGCACAACCATCCCGCGATCGTCCGCGCGGTGTCGCAACAGCTCGAACAAGGCATCGCCGTGGCCGCCCCCATGGGGATCGAAACGGCGCTGGCGGACGAGTTGTGTCGTAGAGTGGACTCCCTGGAGATGGTCCGTTTCTGCAACTCCGGGACGGAGGCGACGCTCCACGCGATCCGGCTGGCGCGGGAATACACGGGCCGTCACCTCATCGCCAAGTTCGAAGGGGGCTATCACGGCAGCCACGACGCCGTCGAAATCAGCACTTCACCCGATCCGGCGAAGGCGGGTCCCGCGGACCGGCCTGTGCCCGTGGCCAGCGCGGGAGGCATGCCGCCCAACGCCACCGACAACGTCGTCATCCTGCCCTTCGACGACGAAGCGGCCGTCGAGGCGATTGTCGCGGAAAAAAGCGACGAACTGGCGGCCGTGATCCTCGACCCGAAGACGGGCGTCATTCCCCAGCGGCTGGACTTCGTGAAGGCAGTACGCGAGATCACCGAACGGCACGGCGTGCTCCTGATCCTGGACGAGATCGTGGGATTCCGCGCGTCACCGGGCGGGGTCCAGGCCCAGTGCGGCATCCTGCCCGACCTGAGCACGTACGGGAAGATCGTGGGCGGGGGGTTTCCCGCAGGCGCTTTCGGCGGCCGCGGGGAACTGATGTCCCTGCTGGATCCCACCCAGGGCAAGGCCCGGGTTTTCCAGAGCGGATCCTTCAGCGCACACCCCGTCACCATGGCCGCGGGCCTGGCCATGGTGGAAGTGCTGACGCCCGACGTGTATGCAAGGCTCGACCGTCTCACCGATCGTCTCGTGCATGGACTCGAGGACGCCTTCGCCCGCACGAGTACCGTGGCGACGGTGGCCGCGTCCGGCTCCACTTTCAGCATCTATTTCACAGGAGGGCCGGTCCGAACCTACCGCGCCGTGGCGGCGGCCGACAAAGGTACCGTACCCGCGGTGTTTCTCGGCTTGCTGAACCGCGGTTACTACCTGTCGAACGGCCTCGCCATGAACTGCCTTTCCGCGGCCATGGACGAATCGCATATCGACGGACTCGTCGAGGCGGTGGCCGGAACGCTGGTAGAAATCTGACGAACTGATTGGACTGAACTGGATTCGCCACGGCGGATCGCCCGCGCAACGAACGGTCTGAACGCACCGAATTCACCGACCAACCATTCATCACAGGAACCGAACCATGCCCCATGCTTTCAAGTTTGCTGCCGCCCTGCTCGGCGCCGTCTCCGCCTTCTTCCTGGTCCCCTTGCTGATCGCGGCGCAGGGCGGTTCCGGGGAATCGGCCGCACGGGCCCTTCCGCCGGACGCCTCCCCGCGGGATCAACAGGTCTTCAGATACATGAGCCCGGAGCCCCGCACGCTCGATTCCGCGATCAACGACTACGACACGGAAGACACCATCATCCCCTTCGAGCCTCTGCTCCGCCGCGATCCGAACTGGAATCCGGAACCCGCGGCCGCCGACAGCTACACGTCTTCCCCGGACGGCAAGACCTGGACCTTCCACCTGCGCCAGGGCGCGCGGTGGAGCGACGGCCGGCCCGTCACGGCCCACGACTTCGTCTACTCCTTCCGGCGCATGCTGGACCCGGAGGAAGCCAACCCCTACGGGTTCTTCTACCACGACTTCAAGAACGCCAGGCCCATCAACCGCGGCGAGATCAAGGACCTGACCCAGCTGGGCGTCCGCGCCGTCGACGATCTCACGCTGGTCATCGAGACGGAGAAGTCGGCGCCGTACCTACCCTACATCGTATCCTATGGGAACGCGCTGCCGGTACCGCCATGGCAGGTCGAAAAGTACGAGCGGAAATGGACCCGTCTCGAGAACATCGTTTCGAACTCGGGGTTCAAACTGTCGGAATGGGTCACGGGAAGCCACATGACCCTGGTTCCGGACCCCATGTACAACGGTCCCCACAAGCCCTACCTGGAGAAGGTCATCCATCCCTTCCGCAACGCGGCGGTGGCCACGGTCCTCGCCTACGAGAACGACGAGGTGGACCGCGAACTCGTCGACGTGACCGACATGCCCCGCATCCTGGCCGATCCCGAACTCGCGCCGGACCTGGTCAGGATTTCCGCACGGGCCTCATGGTATCTCTTCTACCGCACCCGGCAGCCGCCCTTCGACGACGTGCGGGTCCGGGAAGCCTTCACGCGGGCGATCGACCGGGAGGTCATCACGGGTATCCTGCTGGGCGGCACAGCCGTCCCCGCCTACTCCATGATCCCGCCCGAATTCGCGGAGTACAACGGACCGGCCATGAAACCCCACCAGTCCTACGATCCGGCAAGGGCCCGGGAGCTCATAAGGGAGGCCGGCTATCCCCGCGGGCGGGGGTTCCCCCGCCAGGAGATGTGGCTGCGGGCGCCCAATCCCACCATCAAGCGGATCAGCGAGGCCATCATGGCCATGCTGAAGGAGAACATCGGAGTCGACGTGACGATCCGGAGCGCCGACCGGACCATGTACATGAACAACATGTATAACTGGCGCATGAACCTGGGGCTGATCGTGTTCTACGCCGATTACCTTGACCCGCGCAACATGCTCGACATGATCTGGCACTCCCAGCCCCAGGGGTACGGCCGATCGGACTGGTCGAACGCCGAGTTCGACCGCCTGGTGGAGCAGGCGGCCGCGGAACTGGACAGGGACCGGCGGCGGTCGCTTTACGCGGAGGCGGAGGAGATCATGGTGTCGGACTACGCCGGGTCCTTCCTGTTTCATCCGGTGTACCTGGAACTCAGGAAGCCCTGGGTCAAGGGGATCGCGGAAAATCCCGACGGCACGGTGGGGGCCATGGACTACACGCGGGTCTACATCTCCCGCTGAAAGACGGCCCGGGGGAACGCGCAGACGGCGACAAGGCGTCGACAGAGCGGCGATAAAGCGGTACAGATCCGTAATAATGAACGCCAAAAAATGCCTCCGCGCGAATCCCTTTCACGCGGAGGCCTTGTTTTCTTGGTCCGGTTCGTTTACTCCGGCCAGATCCGCCGGATCGACCGGATCGACCGGATCGGCCGGATCGGCCGGATCAATCCGTACGTCGCTTACCGGATCGCGTCCTTCATCTGGGCGACGATGTTCCGGAGTGACGCGGCGTTCCTGGCCCGGGGCGCCAGTCTCAGATAGTTCTCGTAGGACCTGATCGCGTTCGGATAATCCTCGCGGGTCTGATACAGGATGCCCAGGTTGTAATGCCAGTTCGCCTTCTTGCCGTTGATGCCGATTGCAGCCCTGTAGGATCTGATCGCTCGGCTGCTGTTCTTGAGCTTCTGGTAAGCGCTGCCCAACGCGCCGTGCGCGTCCGCGTACTTGGCATCGATCTCCGTCGCCTTCTGGAACGACTTGATCGCGTTGGAGGTCTGGCCCGCCTTCTGCTGGGAAAGGCCGAGGTTGTAATGCGCTTCCTTGTAATCCGCCTTCAGTTCGACGGCTTTCTGGAACGCGCCGATGGCGTTTGTAAACTGTCCTGCCTTGAAGTAGGCGATGCCGAGATTGTAATGACGGGGGGGATCGTCCGGCATGGCGTCCACTTTCGTCTTCGCATCCGCGATCGTCTGGGCCTGAATGGCAGGCGCCGCGACCAAGGCGACCAGGATCGTGAACACGGCAAGACAGTTCAACTTCTTGATGCGTGTCATCCTCATTCCTCCGTTGGATAACTGAGCGTAACAGGACACTGAGTATTTATGGACAAATCGTGGTTTTCGGCGTATATTGTATCCAAGATAGATAAGATATGCCATTTGGCTTAAATATGCAAGTTATAATCTCGACTTTCATGCGTACCAACCGGAATCCAAGACTGAATCGAAGCATCAAGGAGGCCATCGATGACCAGGTACACCGTCGATGATTTTCTGGGAGACGCCCGGCGGATCGTGCGGGAAAACGGGATCAGGCACGGACTGGAATCGATCAGGAAGAACACCGAAAGGCTGCTGGACCAGTCCGACCTGCTGGAAACCTATGTGAACATGGACGAGTACGAAGGCCACACGGTGATCGGCCATGATCCCGAGACGGATATACACGTCATCGTCCACGGAGGTCGAAAGGGCGGCACTTCCCCGCCCCACGATCACGGTCCCTGCAGCGTGATCTACGGCAACTACACTGGGCATACCCTGATGCGGCGATGGAATCGGCTGGACGATGGGGGATCGGAAGGACCTGCCCGTCTGGAGGTGGTCCGGGAGTACACCGTGGGCGCCGGGCAGGCGACCGCCTTCGCCGAGGGGGACATCCACTCCATCGACTATCCCGACGGCGCCTTTTTCGTCCGCGTAACCGTGGGGGACGTGGAAAAGCAGAAGACACGCCGCTTCGATCTCGAACGGGGCATCGTGGAGATCGACGATCGCGCGGCGCGCACCGGATAGGCGCCGCGACCCGTGGTGCGCGTCCAATCCATGGCGCCAGCTCGTTCTAGTCCACCGGATCAGTCGTTTGTCGACCCATGGCCACCCTCGAACAAAAAACCGGACAAGCCCCGGTAAAACCCACCGATATCGTTCCGCCCGACCGGCTGAACGAACTGTTGCGTCGACGCAACCTTCCGGGTTTCGTATTCCTGGCCGGGCATCTGGCGGCCACCTTGCTCACAGGTTACCTGGTGTCGCTCTCCCTGGGCACATGGTGGCTGGCACCGGCCTTGCTGGTCCATGGCGCCGTCGTGGTGCACTGGTTCGCGCCTTTCCATGAATGCTCCCACGGTACGGCCTTCAGAACCACGGCGATGAACCGGATCGTCGGCTGGATCACCGGCACCGGACTGTTTCTCATCCCCGCGTACTTTCGCTACGAGCACCTGGCTCATCACTCCCACACGCAGATCACGGGGGACGATCCCGAGATGATCCCCATGGCGGAAAGCCTGGGCGGCTATCTCTGGTACGCGACGGGCATTCCCTATTTCTACAGCAACCTGACCGCCCTGGCGCGGATGCTCTTCGGGCGGTTCAACGCGGTCGAGCGCAAGTTTCTGCCGGGACGAGCACGTGGAAACGTGGTGTTGGAGGCCTGGAGCATGGTCCTGGCCTACGGCGCGCTGGCAGCCGTATCGATCTGGTTCGACACGATGGCCGTGGTCCTGTTCTGGCTGGCGCCCCGTTTCCTGGGCGAGCCCGTCATGCGTCTCATCCGCATGTCCGAGCACACGGGCTGCCCCCGCGTCCGCCATATCCTGCTCAACACCCGGACCGTGCTGACCATCCCCCTGGTCCGGTGGCTGAACTGGAACAACGCGTACCACGCCGAACACCACGCTATCCCGACTGTACCCTTCCACGCCCTGGGCGACCTGCACAGAGTCATGGGCCCCCACTTCGAAGAAGTACGGCCGGGATACGTGAATACGCAGATGCACCTGATGGCAAACGGAATGAAGAACAGCGCCGCGAAGAGCGGCTGACCGGCAAGCACGACGGAGATCCGGTACGAAGGGCGGCGGACCGACGTGTAGAGCGGCTGACCGGTGGCTAGCCGTCGACCGGTTCCGGGGAATCCTCTTTGGGCGGCAGAGGGCCAGCCGACAACAGGTCCGGAGGGCTCACTTGGGCGGCACGACGCACAGGAACCCGAGCGGTTCCTCGCCGACACTCTCGAACTGGTGCTGTTCGTTGGGGGCGATGTACACCACGTCGCCCGGTCCCACGTCGTGCACGTCCCACCCGATAAGCACTTTCGCCCGTCCCCGGAGGATGTATATGCCGTGGTCGTGGGGATGTCGGTCGAAGGAAGATTGCCCGCCCGGTTCGATTTCGAAGTATCGGACGGAGAAATTGTTCGCCCCGTCGTCGGGACCGATGACTACACGCACCGATCCGCCCACCGCCCCGCCCTTGCTGTAGGGCTGCTTCTCCACGCCGGACCAGTCGTTCGCTCCTTGCTGTCCCTGGTGCTTATGGACGACACCCATTTCAAGCCTCTCCCCAAAACGGCCTATTCACGATTAAGTGAATGCGCTACATGAAGTTCCGTACGCCGCTGCCGTGCAGCTCCGATATGCGTTCGGCATCCTGGCGTTCGAAGCCGATGGCCACGAGTTCGCGTACCCGTTTGCGGTGCATTTCCTCGTAGAGACCCATGACCGCGTCCCGCCCCCGTGCCAGTTGCTCCGGGTGCGAGCCGCCGCCGGCCAGTGTCATCATGGCTTTCAGTACGAAGGGGCTGGACCCGGAAGCCTGTTGGAGGAACAGTGTCCGTTCCTCGGCAGCCCGCATCAGATCGTCCTTTATCGACGGGTCCTGCTCTATGTGGTAGGCGAAATGGGATATGCCGTACCCGACGTGCCGGCCCTCGTCCTGGCGCGCCAGCTTGAAGGTCCGGGCGGTCACCGGGTCGGGCGCGACCTGCTCCAGGAACATGAGGAGTTCCATGAAGGTCCCCTCGCCCAGGACGTGCATGAGAAAGGAACCGTTCGAGTAGTCGTCCTGCGCGAGCAGGCTGCGCAGGGACCATTCGGTCGCGGCCGAGACGTACTGCAGGCCGCCGCCGTTGGCGAG
Organism: Gemmatimonadota bacterium; assembly: GCA_009838645.1. Taxonomy (NCBI): domain Bacteria; kingdom Pseudomonadati; phylum Gemmatimonadota; species Gemmatimonadota bacterium. The sequence goes on from VXRC01000014.1 coordinate 11,667, forward strand.
GGCGCGCTTGGTGAATACCTCCGCGTGACGGGCCTCGTCCATGACCTGCGTGGCCAGGAAGAGGACCACTTCGGAAAACTGGGGATCGATGCGGTTCATGAACTTGGCGGGCAGGTACATGGCCAGGTATTCGTTCTGGATCAGGAAGGTCATGACCTGGCACACCGCCTGCTCCAGGTCGTCCGGCAGCACGGGCAGGTCATCCCACGGGATGTCCGACGTGGCGTCCCACTGCCCCGCCTTGCCCTGCTCGTACAGATCCGCGATGTTATCGGCCCATACCAGCTTCTTTTCCCGGATGGCGAATCCGAAATCGGGCGTCCCGGGATCGACGACCGAACCCCGCTGCGCCAGGCCGTGCCCGTCGAATGCCACTTCCGGCACTTCGCCCGCCCTGCCGACCTGGCAGTCCCGCATGAGGATGCCTCGGCCGTCCGCGGGTTTCACGCGGATGCCCCGGTCGGGTTCGCCCCAATCGGATGTATCGGGCAGAGGTATGGCGAAGTCGTCAGAATTGAGCTCGTCAGACTTGAGCTCGTCAGACCTGGATTCTTCGGACATGGGGTCTTCGGACTTGTTGTTCTCGGACATGTTCAGACCTGTTCCAGAGCGAGAATTGACTTAACTTAGCAGCGATCGCCGGGTATATGTATGATACTGGGTTTGCCGGTCGATGACAAGATGAAGGTGGGAAGGACGATTCATGAATCTGTCGAGGCTTCGGGTGTTTCGCCTCTGGCGCGTAATGGCACGGCGTTTCAGGCAACGCCTGCACGCCAATATCGAACGTATGCGGACAACCGACCAGGTCTTCATGATCAGCGCCGCGGTACTTATTGGCGTGCTGGGGGCGGGAGGAGCCATCGCATTCCGCGAGCTGATCATGTTCATCGAGTCCGTGGCCTGGGGCGGCGGATTGTACGATCGTGTTTCACTCACTACGCTGGCGGTGCTCACAGTACCCACGGCTGGGGGGCTGATCGTCGGCGTCCTGATCTACTTCAGCACCCGGGAAGCTCGCGGACTCCCCGATGTCATGGAGGCCGTGGCTCTTCGCGGTGGGCGCATAAGGCCCCGGGTCGCCGTGGAGACCTCGCTCGCCACCGCCATCAGCATAGGCACCGGGTTGTCGGTGGGCCGCGAGGGGCCCATCGCCCAGATCGACGCCGCCATCGGCTCCACCTTCGGCCGGCTGACGCACGTCAACGTCCATCGCATGCGGACCTTCGTGGGCTGCGGCGCGGCCGCGGGCATAGCGGCGACCTTCAACACGCCGATCGCCGGCGCGCTGTTCTCCCTCGAAGTCATCCTGGGCAATTTCTCCTTCAGCCGGTTCAGTCCCATCGTGATCTCCTCGGTGGTGGCTACCGCCATTTCCCGTCATTTTCTGGGTAACCAGCCGGCCATCATCGTGCCCCCGCACGGTGTGAACCACCCGCTCGAGTTCGTTCTGTATGCCGTACTGGGCATTCTGGCCGCCATCGTGGGCACCCTCTTCGTCCGTGCGCTTTACGGCGTAGAAGACCTCTACGGAAAGGTGCCGCTTCCGGATTACCTGAAGCCCATGACCGGAGGTCTGCTCGTCGGCGCCCTGGCCCTGCTCTATCCCCAGATCCTCGGCGTGGGATACGAGACCATGGACCGGGCATTGTTCTCCGAACTGGAATGGCAGTTCCTGCTCATCCTGGTCTTCATCAAAATCGCCGCCACGTCCTTCTCCCTGGGATCGGGCGGCTCGGGCGGCGTGATCGCCCCTTCCCTGTTCGTCGGCTGCATGCTGGGCGGCGCTTTCGGCGCGCTGGTCAACCATCTGCTTCCCGGTACGAGCGCCACCGACGGCGCGTACGCCCTGGTGGCCATGGGCGCGCTGGTGTCTTCGACCATCCGGACCCCCATGACGTCGATTCTGATGATCTTCGAAATGACCGGTAATTACGAGTTGATCCTGCCGCTGGCGATCTCCGTCATCGTCAGTACGGCGCTGTCCGCTTACCTGCTCAAGCCTTCGGTTTACACCTTGCGCCTCCTCAGAAGAAACGTGGACCTGGAAAAGGGCCAGGAGACGAACATCCTCAGATCGCTGAACGTAGGGCAGGCCCGGGTGACTTCATTCGAGACGATACCTCCCCAGGCGCCGCTCGACGACCTGATGTCCCGCCTGGCCGAGAGTACGGACACGGAGTTTTACATCACCGACGATGAGGAGCGTTACCAGGGAACGGTCACCTTCGACCGCATCCGCAGTCTCGTCGCGTACGGCGAGGATCTCGAAGGCGTCATCGTAGCCCACGACATCGCCCAGTTCGACCTGCCGACGGTCAACGACGGCGACACGCTGGACCGGGTCATGCTGCTGTTCGGCCGGCACCAGGTAAACGCCTTCCCTGTAGTCAAGCCGGACTCGGGCCGCCTTGTCGGCGTTATCAGCCGCGAGCACGTCATGGACGCCTACAACCGGGAGACGGCCAGACGGGACCTGGCCGGTGAATTCGCGAGCATGGTCGACACGTTGAGCGGTGGACAGGTCGTGCAACTTGGGGACGACTACGCCATGGTGGAAATCCATGCGCCCCGGCGGTTCATAGGAAGCAGCATCCGGCGCCTTCAGATCCGCAGCCGGCACGGGGTACAGATCCTGCTCATCAGGAAACGGGAGCACCGGGACAGCCAGGCGAACCACGTCGGACCGGCGCATCGGGCCTGCCAGGCGAACCGGAGCGGCAAGGCGAACCCGGCAGACCACGCGGACCAGGCCGGCCGGGCGCACTTCGTTCCGACGCCGGACTATGTGATCCAGGAGGAAGACGTCCTGCTCGTCGCCGGAGAGCGCGATCGCATAGACCGTATCGTCCACCTGTAATGTTTAGTAGCCAAATGTTTAGTTGACATCGTACTGTTACATCCTATAATACGAATCGCGCAGTCGCGCTGAATCGTTAACATCAAGAGGTTCCTTTTCTGCCACATCACATCACGGGAGCGTGAAAATGGGTACCTTTATGTTACGCAGATTTCCCGCCTGGCTGGCGGTCCTGATGCTCACGGCCTTCCCGGCCGCCGCGCAGGAGAACGGAAACTCGGCCGTTTCCGGTCTGGTCGAAATCTCGGGGTTCGTAGACGCCAGCTACACCTATTCCAATCTCGATGATTCGAATACCTTCGGCCTCGATCAGGTGGAGATCGATCTGTCGAGGAACCTGGGCGATATCGGCTCGTTGCGCGCGGACCTGGAATGGGTGAGCGACGGCGAAGGCGGGTTCACCCTCGACGCGGAGCAGGGGTATGTGACTCTGGATCTCGGCATGGGCCGCGGGGAGGGGAACTACCCGACACTGACCTTCGGTAAATTCAACGCGCCCATCGGGTTCGAGCTTCTGGACGCCCCGGACATGTACCAGTACTCCCACGCACTGGTCTTCGATAATGGATTGCCCACCAATCTGACCGGCGCCATGCTGTCCATGGATCTGGGCGGCGGCATCGACGTGGTGGTCCACCTGTCCAACGGATGGGACCAGAATGTCGACGCGAATACCAACAAGATGATCGGCGGCAGACTCGGCTACAGCCACGATGAAATAGGCGGGATCGGCTTCTCGGCGATGCGCGGCGACGAAGAGGGGCTGGTCGGCAATCTGACCGTCTACGACGTCGACCTGACCCTGACGCCGGCGCCCGGACTCATCATCGGCGGGGAGTACAACAACGGCAGGACGGAGCTGGATGAAGTTAACGTAGAAAACAGCTGGAACGGCTACATGGTGATGGCACACTACAGTCTTACCGACGTCATGGGGTTGACGGGCCGGTACGACTACTTCAGCCGGGAAATTTCGCAGGTTGCGGCACGCCGCAGCGGAACGCAGGATCATCCGCGCAGCCTGGACGTGACCCAGCAGGCCCTTACCATCGCCCCGACGTTCGCGCTGACTGACGGCCTCGGGTTCCTCATGGAACTCCGCCGGGATTTCTCCGACGAAGCGATCTTCTACAATTCGGAATCAGGTAAATCGGAGGAATCGATGGTCAATTTCGCCTTCGAGATGACCTATTCGTTCTGAGTCGAACCTGATCCGTAAGTTTTACCATCACACCATGGGAGCGCGTATATGGGTACCTTCTTGTTACGAGGAATCCCCGCCTTGCAGGCGGTCCTGATACTCGCCGCCTTCCCGGCCGCCGCGCAGGAGAATGAAGATTCGGCCGTTTCCGGCCTGGTCGAAATCTCGGGATTCGTAGACGCCAGCTACACCTACAACAATCTCGATGATTCGAATACCTTCGGCCTCGACCAGGTGGAGATCGATTTGTCGAGAAACCTGGGCGATATCGGCTCGTTGCGCGCGGATCTGGAGTGGGTGAGTGACGGCGAGGGCGGGTTCACCCTCGACGCGGAGCAGGGGTACGTCACCCTCGATCTAGGGTTGGGCCGCGGGGAGGGGAACTACCCGATCCTGACCTTCGGGAAGTTCAACGCGCCCATAGGGTTCGAACTTCTGGACGCCCCGGACATGTACCAGTACTCCCACTCGCTGGTCTTCAACAATGGATTGCCCACCAATCTGACTGGTGCCATGCTGGCCATGGACCTTGGCGACGGCATTGATGTGGTGGTACATCTTACGAACGGTTGGGACCAGAACGTCGACACGAATTCCAACAAGATGTTCGGCGGCAGATTCGGTTACCGCCACGAGGATGTGGTCGGGATCGGCTTCTCGGCGATGCACGGCGACGAAGAGGTAACGGTCTTGAATTCGTCCGTCGAGAATCCGGTCAGCAATCTGACCGTCTACGACATCGACCTTACCCTGACGCCGGCGCCCGGACTCATCATCGGCGGGGAGTACAACTACGGCAAAAGAGAACTGGATTTCTGGGACTCAGAAACCAAGTGGAACGGCTACATGGTCATGGCGCACTATAGTCTTACCGACGTCATGGGATTGACGGGCAGGTACGACTACTTCAACACCAGCACCAGAACCGTCACCTCCTCCGCTCCCGGTTTGGATCATACATTCGAATCGGATGACACCCTGCAGGCCCTCACCATCGCCCCGACCTTCGCGCTGACCGACGGCCTGGGGTTCCTCATGGAACTCCGCCGGGATTTCTCGGACGATGCGATATACGGGGATCCGGATGAAGGCGAGCAGGAAAAGTCGGTGGTCAACTTCGCCTTCGAGATGACCTATTCGTTCTGATCCAGGCGACTCCCCGGAACGGCCGATCCACCTGGGCCGCCCGGACCGCCTTGGCCGCCCGGCCTGAACGAGACGACCCCCGGTCCAGGTCAGTACAGATCGGCTTCGCCGGCGCTCGCCCGCAGGATTTCAGGCTCGTCACCCGTCAGATCAACCACCGTGGACGGCTCCGGAACAATGACGCCGCCGTCCACGATGACGTCCACGACCTTGCCGTACCGGGCCGCGATAGAATCGGCGTCGTTCATATCGCTTCCGTTAGCTGAGGCCTCGATACCGGAAGGCGCGATGCTGGTACTCAGCACGGGCCGGCCGAGCGCCTGCACGATTTCGAGGCATATCCGGTTGTCCGGCACCCGGATTCCCACCGTACGCCGCTTGCCGATCATGAACTTCGGCACGTCTCTCGAAGCTTCCAGAATGAAGGTGTAGGGGCCGGGGAGCAGCCGATTCATCATGCGATAGGCCGCGTTGGAGATGTTCTTCGCGTACCGGGCGAGATCCTTCAGATCCGAACATACGAAACTGAGCGGCTTCCCGGCGGGGGCCTGCTTGATCTGGTAGATCCGGTTGATGGCCTTGCGGTTGAAGATATCGCAGCCCAGTCCATAGACCGTGTCGGTCGGATACACGATCACGCCACCCCGGTGCAGCGCTTCGACGACCCGGTCGACGTGCCGCTTCTGGGGATGTTCAGGATGGAGTTGAAGGATAGCGGCCATGGCGGGTCAGGAAACGCGGGTCAGGAAACGCGGGTCAGCACCTTCCTGCAGACTTCGATGGTTCGGTCGATCTGATCGCCGCTTACGTCCAGGTGCGTAACAGCACGGATGACGCCGGGTTTCATGGCGAGCATCCGGACGCCTTCTTCGGCCAGGCGATCGACGGCCTCGAAGGGATCCAGGCCGTTTCGCAGGCTGAAGAAGATCATGTTGCTGTGGATCTCGTCCAGGTCGATCTCGACGTTGTCCAGGTCGGCGAGCGCCTCCCCCAGCCGGGTGGCATGGCCGTGGTCCTCGGGCAGCCGGGAGATGTTGTGCTCCATGGCGTAGAGACCGGCCGCCGCCAGGACGCCCGCCTGGCGCATCCCGCCGCCGAGCATCTTCCGGTAGTAGCGCGCCGCGTCAATCGTGGTCTGGTCGCCCGCCAGCACGCTGCCGACCGGCGCGCCCAGGCCCTTGGACAGGCACACGGATACCGTATCGACGTGCTGCGTATAGGTCTGTGCGGTCAGGCCCGTCGCCGCGCAGGCGTTGAACAGCCGGGCGCCGTCCATGTGGACGCGCAGGTTGTTTGACCGTCCGCAATCGCTGACCCGGGACAGCGCCTCCACGGGCCATGGGTATCCGCCTGACTTGTTGTGGGTGTTCTCCACCGCGACCAGCGCCGTCCTGCCGTAATGCACGTTGTCGCCCCGCTGGATCACTTCCTCCATCTGCGCGGGCGTGAATACACCCCGTTCTCCCGTCAACAGGCGGACCTGCACGCCCGAGAGCGCACCGAGGGCGCCGGCTTCCGCGTTGAAAATGTGGCAGTACTTTTCCGCGATGACGTCGTTGCCGTGATGGGTCTGCGACCGGACAGCGAGCTGGTTGCCCTGCGTGCCGCTCGTGACGAAGAGACCGGCTTCCTTGCCGAGCAGGGCGGCCATGGCTTCTTCCAGCCGGTTGACCGATGGGTCTTCGCCGAAACAGTCGTCGCCGACCTCGGCGTTCGCCATGGCTCGGCGCATAGCCGGCGTCGGCCGGGTCATGGTGTCGCTGCGCAGTTCGACGATCTGCATGGACGCTCCTCAGTGGCCGTACTTGGTCAGGGTCACGCTGGTGCCGTGCTCCGTGATATCGAACTCGACCTCATCCATGAGGGCCTTGATCATCAGGATGCCCCGGCCATTCTCCTTGAGCAGGTTGTCCGGGTTTCGCGGGTCCGGCAGGCCGTCGGGATCGAAACCACCGCCGCAGTCGCATATGTGTATACGGAACAACGCCGAACTGCATTTGCAGGAGATGACGACCTGCTTGGACTCGTCGCACTGGTTTCCATGCAGTATCGCGTTCTTGACCGCTTCGTTCACGGCGATCATGATGTCGCCGCGCGTTCCCTGGTCGAAGCCGGTCCGCGTGGTCAACTCCTCAATACGGCGGTCCACCTCCGCGGTCAGATCGGGATTGCTTGGTATCGTCAGTTCCAGCGTCACGCCGCTTTCAGCCCCGTCCTGCCGAGTCTCGCCCATGCAAGAAGCTCCATGAATCCGCCGCACGTACGGCCGTCGTGCGGCCGGATCCTGCCGGAACCATGCGGTCGATCTGCATGATCCAGAATACATGGTATCTACCTTTCAGACTCAGTAAAGGTATGGGGCGGGAAGGGCCGTGTCAAGTTCGGGGCGGCGAGGATGGGATACGGCGCGAATGCGACATCCATTCAAGACGGTTCAACCTTCCCGCTCGGCGTCACGCACCATTTTGAGGTAGCCGTCGCGTATTCTGCGCTTGAAGAGCTTTCGCGCCTGCCGGGGTGCGCGCAGTTCGCACGGCTCCCACCAGGCCAGTTCGTTGAGGTGGTCGGCGGGGACGGGAAAGGCTTCCTGGCGCACCTTCTTCGATCCCAATCTGTCCGTCCAGGCGGCCGAGGTCACAGACACCAGCCCATCGTTGTCTCCTTCGCGCCCTGCGATGTATTTCCAGGGCAGCTTCAGCGGGGTGAATATCCGCGCAAAGCTTTGATGGGCGGCGTAGGTGGTATAGCGGACGGGGTTTCGTGCCTCGGCGTTCAGCGCACGCTCGTTGAAAGTGGCGGCAGCCTTGGTACTGAGATCGCGGAATCCCTCGAGATTGAGGCCGAAGACGCCGGTGAAGCCGATCAGCCAGTCCACTTTGGCAAGTCCGAAGTCGGCGAATGTAGTTCCGAGGTGCGGCGTGCCGATGGTAGTCAGTGTCGCGACGCGGTCGGCCATGTCGAAATCGACGATCATGTGACGGGCGTCGAGACCGCCCATGCTGTGGGCGATAATGTGAACCCGGTCGGATCCGGTGCTTTCGAGGATGACTTCGACGCGGTGCTTCAGGGCCAAGGCACGCTTATTCACTTGGCCGGCGAAGGGCACACGGGGGGCGAAGACAGTGTAGCCGTGTTTTTCGAGATGGCCGGCGATCCCGCTGAAGTAGTCGTACTTGTCGGGCTGGCGCAGGAGTCGTCGCAGTCCTGCCTGAAGGAGCGGCCGGTAAAGCGTATCAAAAGGCACAATGCCGTGGGCGAGGATGATCGGCAAACTCAGAACGCACACTCCTCGACGGTCAAAACCGGCCTTGGTTTTCTTACCATAAGACACGTGTCGTATTAAGTACAGCGTGCAATAGTGACCGTTTAATAGCGCGGTATTCGGAATAGTGAAAATATACATTAAATAAACATTTCTTTCCAAACAATAGGATTTTGAGTTCATAATAGACTCTAGTGTGATGTTTACCGTTTACCAGGTAGTTTTACATGCAAATCAGATCGATTCAGGTCACTACTGCGCCACTAGGCAAAGATCGGACCAATTCGTCTTACTCGGCATTCCGGAATTCAGGACTGCATGCAGCGCTTCGCCGAACGTCTCGACAGGGTAGGGGATCACATGGAAGGATAGAATCGGCAAACGAACGCGCGGTATCTCGCCTGAAGCGTATGGAATACCGTCGTGCAGGCATGCACACTATGCCGGTACGAGATCTCTCCCTTCGAAATCGATCGCCTGCTTGTCTGAGAGCCACGGACAGGCAAGGTATCGAGTCAGGTGTCCGGATTTTAGCACTTGAGATAAATGGCGGGAAGAGACCTAAGACGACCTGTTGAATCTGCGTTCGATCTCCTCGAGCGGCATTCGGACCACGGTGGGTCGCCCGCGGGGCGTCACATAGGGCATTTCCGTGGCGAACAGATCGTTGACGAGCCCGTTCATCTCCTGCTGGGACAACGGGTCGCCCTTCCGGATTCCGGCATGGCCGGAGAAAGTCATCGCGATACGTTCTTCGTTCTTGAGGTTCTTTTCCGGCATCTCCTGCAGGTTTTCAATCATCCGGTGAAACAATGTGTCTACATCCTGGCTGTGTGCCATACAGGGGACGGCGTCGACGACCACGGTCTGCTCGCCGAACAGTTTCACATTGAATCCCAGCCGGGCGAAGTGATCGAATTGTTCCCGGACTAGCGCGATCTGCGGCACCATGAGATCGAGGGTAACCGGAAACAGCAACTGCCGGGAGGGGGCGGATTCGTGGCCCATCGTCTTCAGCGCCCGTTCGAACAGCACGCGTTCGTGGGCGGCGTGCTGGTCGATGAGCATGAAACCGCCTTTAACCTGGGCGAGAATGTAGGCGTTGTGCAATTGCCAGAGCGATACCATTTCCGCATCGCCGTGCTCCCTGACTGTTCCCGGTACCCCTTCGTCACGCGCCCCGCGCTCCGAGTCCGCCGGGGTGTAGGTCCACTCGCCCGTAGGATCGCCGTCGTTACCGCGCACGGGTCCGAACAGGTCGATCTGGGTCCTGCGCGCCACGGCCGGTTCGTCGACAGGCACCCGGACGTCGACGGGCGCTCGCACCTCGCCGGGCGCTGCGGCCGGCGACAATCCGGAGATATCCGGCGTATCCGTATCGAAAACGGGCACCACGTCCGAGTTCTGCAGCGCCAGCCGAATGGCCCGCAGGAGCCGCTCATATACCTTTGACTCGTCGGAGAACCGGATCTCACGCTTCGCGGGGTGTACGTTGACGTCCACCTGGTCGAGATCGATGTTCAGGAAGACGACGGATACGGGAAAACGTTCCCTGGGTAGAATCGAACCATAGCCTTCGAACACGGCGCGGTTCAGGGCGCGGCTGGATACCGGCCTGAGGTTGATGTACAAATGCTGGTGGGTACGGGAAACCCTGGCGGCGTCCGGCCGGCTGATGAACCCGTGTATCTTGACGAGGTCGTCGTCGAAGGTGACCGGGATCATCTGGTTCATGAGCGTGTTGCCCATGACGGCCTGCGCACGGGTGTAGGTGTTGGACACGGCGGGCAGGGAAAGGGTATCCCGGCCGTCGACCGTCAGCGTGAAGGCGGTCCCGGGATAGGCCATGGCGATGGAGGAAACCACGGAAACGACATGGCGCGTCTCCGTACCCGTGGTCCGAAGGAACTTCCTGCGGGCGGGCACGTTGTAGAACAACTGCGATACGGCGACCGTCGTACCGGCTGCCCGTCCGGCGTCCGTAACCTTCGGCGCCGAACCCCCGTCGATGCGGACTCGGGTCCCGGCCGCTTCTCCCTGCGTGTTCGTCGTCAGGTCCACCCGAGCCACGGAGGCGATGCTGGCCAGCGCTTCGCCCCGAAAACCGAATGTACCGATGCGGTAGAGGTCGTCTTCGCCGGCGATCTTGCTGGTCGCGTGCCGCTCGAAGGCCAGCACCGCGTCCTCACGGGCCATGCCTCCGCCGTCGTCCATGACGCGTATGAGCTGCTTTCCGCCCGACTTTATCTCCACGGAAATGCGCTCGCCACCGGCGTCGATCGCGTTCTCGACCAGTTCCTTCACGACCGAGGCGGGGCGTTCGATTACCTCGCCTGCGGCGATCATGTTCGCCAGCTTCTCGGGCAACACCTTGATCTGATCAGCCATGCGTCACCGGCGTTACCAACGTTTATTCCCCGTACGTGATCCGGTAGATCACGCCGGCGTAATCATCAGAAACGAGTAGAGAACCGTCCGGCATGACCTCCACGTCGGCCGGGCGGCCGGAGTATTCCTCGTCCACGAGCCAGCCCGCGGCGAAATCCTCGTAACTCACGGCCTCGTTGCCGTCCAGACGCACCAGGGTGACCCGGTATCCGATCCGCTCGTCCCGGTTCCAGGACCCGTGTTCCGCGATCAATACCTGGTGGCGGTACTCGGGCGGGAACATGTCGCCGGTGTAGAATCGCATGCCCACCGCGGCCACATGTGGACCGAGGTCCTGCACGGGGGGCACCAGGGAGTCCAGCGGGCGCCCGCCGCCGAATTCGGGATCCGGTATGTCCGTGCCGTGGTGATACGGGAAGCCGAAATGCTGTCCGGCTTCGGTCACGCGGTTCAGCTCATCGGGCGGGATGTCGTTGCCCATGAGGTCCCGCCCGTTGTCGGAGAACCACAGTTCGCCCGTGTCCGGATGCCAGTCGAAGCCCACGGTATTGCGCACGCCGCTCACGTAGACTTCCAGGTCCGTTCCGTCCGGGTTCATGCGCATGATGGTCGCGTAACGCGGATCGGCGCGTTCGCAGACGTTGCACGGAGCCCCCACGGGAACGTAGAGCTTGCCGTCGGGTCCGAACCGGATGAATTTCCAGCCGTGATGACGGTCGGTCGGGAAGCCCCGGCTGACCACAACCGGTTCGGGGGGATCGTAGAGCCTGTTTTCGATGTCGTCGTACCGGAGCACCACGTTGATATCGGCTACGTAGAGCGCTCCATCCCGAAAAGCGATGCCGCTCGGCATCTTGAGCCCGCTGTCGAGGGTCAGCACCTCGTCGGCGACGAAATCCCCGTCCATGTCCCTTACGGCGTACACGTTTCCGGCGCGCCGGGAGCCCACGAAGAGGGTACCGCCTGGTCCCATCGCCATGGCCCGCGCGTTGCGGACGCCGCTGGCGTAAACGGAGATCCGGAAGCCATCCGGCAACCGGATGCGGGAGAGGACGGGATCGGATTCAGGGGATTCGCCACCGGGCGCGGGGGTGTTTCCGCACGCGGCGACCACCAGGAAGCCCAACAGGAACAGACGTGGTGCCCAAAGTCGGATTGCGGTCATTGGAACGGGTCGGCGGTGATCGTTGCGGGCGTTGATTTCGGCCGGAGACGCGCGGAGCGCGCCAGGGTCCTGAAGTACGTAACGGTTCCTCACATGGTAATGATCGGGGGGATGCGAATCAAGGACAAACTGATGCTTGCTTTCGATGAAATCGACCGTTAATGTTTACCACGAGTTTGTCTGAAGGGAACCTGTAGAAGGCCGGCCATGTCGCGTATCGAACGCCTCCACAGCCAGGGTATTCAATCGTATCCCGCCCGTACCGGCAGGACGCATACGGTGCGGCAGGCGCGGGAGCCCGGAGCCGCCGGAAACGCGACCGTTATTGCCGGGCGGCTGATCCGGCTGGATCCACGGGTTGGGAGCGGCGCGCTCGAGGATTGGACGGGCACGGTCGACCTCGTCCTGGACGATCCAGCCCTGTCCGGCATGCTATCCCGGATCCGCGCCGGCGACCTCGTGGAATGCGCGGGTACATGTGGGGACGACGCGTACACCGTTACCGGCCTCAGGCTCCTGGCCCCGTGCCTTCGCGGCGCGCCCGAAAAGGAAGCGGCCGGCGGTGCGCCTGAATCGGAAGCGGCCAGCAGCGCGCCTGACAGGGAAGTAGCCGGCGCCGTGCGCCTCCGGGCGGATATCCTGGCCGGGACCCGTGCCTACTTCGAATCCCGCGGGTTCATCGCCGTGGACACGCCCACATTCATGGCCGTTCCGGACCTGACGCCGGCCCTGAGTTCGTTTCGAACGGAATACGTGGACGGCGAAGGCGGAACGCGGCCCCTGTACCTGCAGACCTCGCCCGAACACTACATGAAACGCCTGCTGGCGGCGGGCTGCGAACGGATATACCAGATCTGCCGGTTCTACCGCAACGGGGAACGGTTCGACACGCACCATCCCGAGTTTACCGGCCTGGAGTGGTACGAGGCCTACGCCGATTACGAGACGGTCATGGCTACCACCGAGGACTACGTGACCTCGCTGGCCGGGACGCTCAACCACGGAGGCGAACTGACCTACCAGGGTACCGCGATCGACCTACGGACTCCCTGGCCGAGGTACAGGATGCGGGACTGCTTCCTGGACCGGTCGGGGATCGACCTGGATGTCTGCGATGACCTGGAGGCGTTCTCGTCCGCGGCCAGGGCCAGGGACTACGAGGTTCGGGAAGACGATGACTGGGACGACCTGTTCCACCGCGTTTTCCTGACGGCCGTGGAACCCGCGCTGCCCGCGGACCGGCCGGTCTTCCTGACGGAGTATCCCGCCCGGCTGCCGTCGCTGGCGCGCCGGGTTCCGGGCAAACCCCGGTACGTGGAACGCTTCGAACTGTACATGGGCGGGCTGGAACTGGCCAATGCCTTCACGGAGCTGAACGATCCGGTGGAGCAGCGCGCCAGGTTCGAAGCCGACCTGGAAGTAAAGCGATCGAAGGAAGGTCCGGACCGTTACGACGGCGGGGTGGACGAAGCGCTGCTGGCGGCGCTCGAATACGGGATGCCTCCGTCGGGCGGCATCGCCTTCGGCCTGGACCGGCTGGCGATGTTGTTCGCCGACGCCGACACGATCGATCCCGTAATCATGTTCAGGGATTTCTGATCGATACGAGGAATCTGAAACTCGCCGGCCGTTCTTTATGAGACACGCCGGCCGTACTTAAGGAGGAAGGCATGCGGGCACTGATGTACCTGGGAACGCGTCAGATGGAAATGCGGGAGGTCGAGGAACCCGGCGTCACGCCAGGCCACGCCGTGCTGAAGGTCGGCGCGGCGAGCATATGCGGTTCGGACCTGCACGGCTTTCTGGGCAAGAGCGCAAAACGGGTCCCGCCGCTGATCATGGGACACGAATTCACCGGCGAGGTGGTGGACCTGGGCCGCGGCGCGGAAGGACTGTCCATCGGCGACCGGGTCACGATCAATCCGATCCTTTCCTGCGGCCGGTGCGACGAGTGCCTTCGCGGACGCACCAGTATCTGCCCTCATCGAACGGTCATCGGCATCGAGCATCCCGGGGCCTTCGCCAACTACGTTTCCGTGCCCGCGGCGTCCTGCTTCAGACTGCCGGACCACGTGGGCGACCTCGAGGGAAGCATGGTCGAATCCCTCTCGAACGCGCTGCATATCTTCGACCGCAGCCTGCACGGGTTCATCCGGAGCGTGGCCGTCATCGGCGCGGGCACCCAGGGGCTTCTCGCCCTGCAGGTAGCCCGGCACATCGGGGCGACCCGCATCGCGGTGACGGACAGGGTGCCCTCGCGCCTGGTGCTGGCCACCTCGATGGGCGCGACCCACGCCATCGACGTCCGGGCCGACGACCCCGTGGAAGCCGTTTTCGACATGACGGACGGTCAGGGGGTGGACCTGGCGGTCGAAGCGGTGGGCCATACGGCGACACAGGAACAGGCCGTGCGGATGCTCCGGCAGGGCGGCGAAGCCGTGCTGCTGGGCCTCGGCGCCGAAGCGCCCATGGCCATTGACGGCGTGGCCATGGTCAACAGGGAACTGGTCGTTCGCGGTTCCTATGCCTACACGAGCGTGGACTTCGCCTATTCCCTCGAACTCATCTCCACGGGCAGGATCGACGTCGCCTCCATGGTCGTCGAACGGGACCTGGAGCAGGGGCCGGGCATATTCGCGAAACTGGTAGACGACCCCGGCGACCTGATCAAGGTGGCGCTGGTGCCGGGTTCCTGAGGCGGTCTCCTGGCGGCCGCGCGGCTGGAAGAAGGATCAGCGGCCAGGGCCGTGCCGCCGCAGGGCTTCTCTGAAATTCTCCTGGGAGACCCAGCGCGTATTATAGGCGCTTCGGTACGCTCTTAGACCGGATTCGTCCGGGTAACGAAGTTCCGGACCGTAAGGGTAGCCGGCCATCCCGTGAAAGGGCAGCGGTTCGATCGTGGCGGCCGTCGCCGTGTTCAGGTCGCCCTCCTTCAGCCAGCCGTCGGTGTGCAGGACGAAGTTCCTCGTCCAGCCGGGCGGCGGTTCGGGCAGGTCCGCCGCTTCGAAGGTCACCTTGATTTCCTCCCCCGAACTGTAAATGGCGTATCGGTTGTCGGATGCCCGCAGCAGGGGCGTCACGTCGCCGTAACGCGTCCGGAATCCCGCGAAGGGCAACCACTGGGGTTCGCCGCTCAGCACCTGGTAATCCCGGATAAACGGGCCATAGGTCGCCGTCCGGTACTCCCGGGAGTAGCCGCGGTAGTGCAGATCCGCCGTATCGGGCGACAGCCGGGTAATGCGCGTTTCGGTCCGTACGGGTTCGTCGACGGTGAAAAAAGCCTCGCTCCAGTACAACTCCAGGTTCGTGGTGAGCCTTACCCGGTAGTCTTCGGCAGGGAAACGGTCCGTCAGGTCGATGAAAACGGTCTTGTGTTCCCCCGATGGAAAGCCGGTGTACGGTATCACGGTCCGCCACTGTCCCCTGCCGTCCGGCACTTCCAGGTACGGCGGGACCACGGCGACGTTGCCGCGCTGGGACAGGGCCAGGTTGGAACTGGGCTCGACCGGCATGATCCAGCCGCACAGGTACAGGTGGATCCGCTCCGCGCCCTTCAGGTCGCCCAAGTCCAGTGTAATGGAATGCATTTCTGGTACGCCCTGGAATTCGCCGAGCCTGTAGTCCCCGACGTACAGGCTGTCCCGGGCGGCGAGGGCGGACAGGATGTCGTTACCGCGGTGGTCGCGGGCCGCCACGGGCAGGCGCGGTTCGGTCACCGTATGGATGGCGAGATCGGGGTAGGGCGGCGGGAGGTACTTCTCATCCACGAAGATGTCCGTCTCCGCCGGGTGGTCGACGACCAGCAATTCCATTTTGTCCATGTACACGGCGTCCCACAGTTCCTCCACGACACGGACCTCGAACTTCCCGTCCCGCATCCGCAGCTGGTCGCCCCGGATCTTCACGTAGTCGTTCGCCGCGTCCGGCCAGGCCGGCGCGCCGGTTTCCGTCAGGGCGCCGATGGCGCTCCGGGTCATCAGGTGGGTGACGAAGACGAACCGGTCGCCGTTCCAGGTGTATAGCGACGGGCAGGATCCCTTGAGCCGCTGCGGTTCGACGATAAGCGTGCGGGATTCCGGATCGATCCGGTTCTGGGGGACGCCGTTGCTCCAGATTACCCGGATCACGTCGGCCGTTTCCCGGCTGCCGAGGCCGACGTGGGTGACGGCCGCGTCGACCATCAGCGACTGGTAATGCGCCCCGGCGTTTACCTCTATGGTGGACCCTATGCCGTAGAAATTGTTCTTGCCGCTTCCTTCCAGAGCCGCGGCGAGCTGCACCTTGAGCCAGCCGTTCGCGTTGCCGCCGTCGTTTCGCAGCACCAGGGGACGGCCATCGTACAGCACGGCGAGATCCAGGTCGCCGTCATCGTCCAGGTCGCCGACCTCCACGTCTTCGATGGCCGACGGCAGGCCGGGGAGCAGGTCGGCCCATTCCTCAAATGTACCGTTGCCCAGGTTCCTGACCAGCCTGAGTCCCGACATGCCCGGCACCGATGTTCCGGCGAGCGCGAGATCGATGAATCCGTCATTGTCGAAATCGAAGGGCCGGACGGCGGCGGCATCGAGACCGTTACACGCGTCGCTGAACGCCGGGGGCGTGTCCTCCCCGTCGAAACGGCGCCCATTGTCGTTCCACAACAGCCGGCAGCCCTCGGCGGCGGTCCCCGCCATAAAAAGGTCCAGCGCGCCGTCGTTATTGAAATCGGCCGCGGCGACCGTCTTCGTGCCTCCCCACCGAATTCCGCCGAAACGTTCCGTCCAGTCCACCCACCTTCCCTGCCGCAGGTTCCGGTACAACCGGTGCGCGCCGTCGTCGAACAGCACGACGACGTCCACGGCGCCGTCCAGGTCGAAGTCGCCCCAGGCCAGCGACTGGGCGGGCCGCACTCCGGAATCACTATCACCGGAAACACCATCAGCAGTAACACCAGCAGCGAGAACGCCGTCAGCGGTCCTGCCGGAAACGCCGGACGCCGATTCGAGAAAGCCCGTCGCGGAGGTGGCCTCGTCGAAAACCCCTCCCTCCGTATGTCGGTAGAACCGAAGCACGCCCATATTGGACGCCAGCACGTCCAGGTCCCCGTCGTGGTCGAAATCTGCCCGGGAAACGGAGGCGAATAGCACCGGGCTTTCTCCCGGGTCCAGAGTCTGCGCCAGGCCGAATGTCCCATCCCCTTCGTTGCGGTACACCTGGGGGTATGATGTACCGGCTGCCAGAATGTCCATATCGCCGTCATTGTCGAAGTCACCTGGCGCAAGTCGAATGGCCGCGTCTCCCCGGACCGAGTCGTCCCTTCCCGACCATGGACTCAAAACGGCTTCCCAACCGTCCAAGGGGTTGCGCAGGACGGTCAGCCCTTGCCGGCCCGCCAGCGCCAGGTCCAGCCGCCCGTCCCCGTCCGCATCCGCCAGCGCCAGGTCCGTCCATCGCTCCTCGCCAGGCAGGATACTGTCCATCCACTCGTTGCCCGCATCCACGAACTGCATATCCACGAGTGAATCCGCGGCCGCTGCCGCCAGGTCGGGCGGCGCCGTCCGAAAATCGTAGAGCGGGGGCGACTGCTGCGAAGGATCCCCCAGGCGGTCCCGCGATGCCCGGTAGGCCGGGTCCACCACCAGCAGGTTGCCCAGGATACCCGCGCTGGATTCGGCTTCCGGTCCATCCCCGCGATCCAATGCGTCCAGCGTCCGGTCCAGCCAGGTCTGAATGTCTTCGGGAACGGGCGCGAGCAACCCGGACATCCGCCGGTATCCGGCCGATGCTTCCCGCGACCGGCCCAGCCGGATCAGGATTGCGTTCAACTCGACGAGCACGGCCAGGTTATCCGGTTCGTATTCGAGCATGGCCTGCAGTTCGGCCAGGGCGTCCTCCTCCTGGAGATCCGGACCTCGCAACCTTCTCATCTCGGTAAGATACTTGTACCGGAGCACCACATCGGACGCGTTGTGTCCAACGGCGTGGGCCAACAGGTCCAGGGCGCCTTCGCGGTCTCCCCGCGCCGCCACGATATCGGATTTGATGGAAAGGACCTCACCGTCCTGCGGGGCCAGATCCACGGCCCGGTCGACGGATGCGGCGGCCTGTTCGTAGTCTCGTAGTTTCAGCAGCGCCATGGCCCGGTTCGCGTGACCGAGCGGCTCGCGCGGAACCAGCCGGATCACCGACTCGAAGGAATCTGCCGCGCCTTCCAGGTCGTTCCGATACAGGTAGGCCAGCCCCGTGTGCTTCGCGGAAAGGGCTTCCTCCCACACGTCGCGGGAAGGGACGGACTCACCACAGCCCGCGAGCAGGCACGCGGCCATCGTTATCCACGCGGCCACAAATATACCAGTAATGGCGTTTACCATCCGCATTGAGCGTCACCTCTGATTTGGAAGGACTAGAACCGGTTGATGGCTATCAATTCACTGCTGCCGTCCCGCGTCACGCTTTTCAGGGCGATGGCCACCCGGTTTTCTTCGTCGAGAGCGTCCCAGTACGTCCCCATGACCTCTTCCGCCACGCCTTCCAGAGGCATGAGCAGGGGATCGCCCGAAAACCCCGGCAGCGGATCTCCGTCGCCCATGTAGGTCGTCAGGCACAGTCCCCGTCCGGGCGGAGGCGGGTCCGGCCGGTAAGTCAGCCGGTCGGTATGGGCGGGATCGAGCGGATTCGCCCGGAGTACGCTCAGGGAAACGGCGGGCGGCCCGTTCAGGTCCAGCATGCCGCTGATGCGGGGCGTGTAGTTCGGCGCGTCGGGTTCCCGTTCCCGGGTGGCCAGGGCGGCCTCGAAGGTCCCGCCGCCGCGCAGGGCGTCGTATATCGTCCGCGACTGGTCGCCGTTGGCGACGATGTAGGTCCCCGGCAGTTCGATCATGGCCGGATAGATGATCAGTTCCGGCGCGACCAGCCTCTCGGGATCGACCGGTTCTGTGTGTAGCACCGGCCCTTCGATCGCGAACCGCCGGTTCCGGCTGCTTTCGCTGCGGCCCATGATCCAGTAGAGCAGGAACCAGGCGTCGTCGACGGCCGACCGGCCGATGACCAGCCCCCGCCCCGGATAGCTGTTCGAGGAGATATGCCGCGCGAAGTTCCGTGCCGGGATTCCGGAGTCGTTCATGGAGCGCACCTGAACGGGTCCCTTCATTCGAACAGGCTCAACTGATTGGGGTCTTTTTCAAGGGTTCTTTCCCGGGGCGCCCGTTCCTCGGCGACGTCGCGGTCCAGGAGGAGCAGCGCGTCCGTCACGTCGCCGGCCACTTCCGCCGCCGAACCTTCGTGGACGGGTTTCAGCAGCAGGACTTCCTCCGGTTCGATATCGGGGTCGGACAACAGCGCCGCGCTGTGCGTGCTGATCAACACCTGCCGGCCGGTGTTCCGCTGCATGCGCAGGATCAGGGCAGCGAGCCGATTGACGATGCCCGGGTGCAGGCAGAGCTCGGGTTCCTCCAGAAACAGCATGGAATCCCCTTCGAGCAGCGCCCACAACATGCCGATGAGCCGTAATGTCCCGTCGGAGAACTGGTCCTCCCGCTGGATACCCGCCCTGGGCCGCCAGTGGGCGTACAGCGCCTGGAGATGGGGACGTCCGGTCTCCGGGTCCCGAATGAACTCGAGTTGCTCGAGCCGCGGCACGGCCGCCTTGAGCACCGCTTCGATCCGGGAAAGGCGGGCTCTTCGGGTCCGGTCGTGTTCCCGGGCGATGCGGTCCAGGAAGTCCTGCCCGTAGGGGTCGCCCTCGAGCGTCCGGCCGCCGATCAGGTCCGCGTTGCGGAGCAGCGATGGAACCAGGTGATAGTAGGTGATGACCTGAAAGTACCGGGCGATCTCACGGAACGCCCGGTTGGCGGTGATCTGTTCCAGGTAGGTCTGGGTAAGCCGTACGATGTCTTCCCGGTCCTCCTCGTTCGGCCGGTCGAGTATGACGGTCTTGTCTCTGCTCACCCGTTCATAGGTGATCAGCGTGTGCCGGTTCCCCCTGGCCTGCTGCCTGAGTCCGAGTTCATAGCGCCAGGTTTCCCGCCCGTTCACCGGGTCGCAGAACCGCACCTCGATGGCGATATCCGGATCCCTGCGCGCGGCGAGATTCCGGATCTTGGTCATGCCGCCCCGGTCCGCGACGGCCTTCTGGAGTCCCCCGCCCTCTTCCTTGGCGATGTCCCGGAGAAACCGGAACACGTCCATCAGGTTGGACTTCCCGGACGCGTTGGGGCCGACGACGAACTGCCGCTTTTGCAGATCGACGTTGATCCGCGGGAAGTTCCGCCAGTTTCTGACTTTCAGATGGCGCACATACATGGGCCGCTCCGGCGATCCACGGTGTACTAGTCAAAAAAGCCCTGGTCTTCTTCCTTCAGGTAGGGCAGCGCCTTGTCCGGAACCAGGTCGACCCCCAGGCCGGGGCTGTCCCACACGTCGATGAAGCCGTCTTTCACGATCGTTTCCGGCAAACCCTCCACGATGTCGTACCACCAGGACGGGTTGCCGATGGGGTATTCGAAGGCAATGTAGTTGGGCGGCATGGCGGCCGAGGCATGCACCAGGGCGGCCAGGCCGATCAAGCCGTCTATGACGCCGTGGGGCGCCATGAGCACGCCATGAAGGTCGGCGTATTCCGCGATCCATTTCAGTTCCGCGATCCCGCCCACGTCGGCCGGGTCGGGGCCCACTACGTCCACGGCCCTTTTCTCGATGAGATCGACGAAGTTCTCCCGGAGATAGATCTGTTCCCCCGTGTGAATCGGCGTGGAAGTCCTCGAATTCACCTCCCGATAGAGATCGGCCAGGACGAAGGGCGTATAGTCGCCGGTGATCATGTCTTCCAGCCACATGATATGCAGGTGTTCCACGGCTTTCGCCAGGCGCAGGGCATCCGGCACAAGCATTCCGGGACCGCAGTCGAGGGCCAGGCCGACTTCATCTCCGAGGACCGCCTTCATGGCCTCTATGCAGGCCACCAGGTGCTTCAGGCCCTTCTCGGTGAGCGGGCCCCGATTGCCGTGAAAGCCGTGCTTCTGCAGGTCGCCGTAGAAGAAATCGGGGACCTGCGACGGCATCTGGCTGTGGAAGCTGATGCCCTGCTTGATGATGGTGAACCCCTCGGGCGCCGCCTTCATCCGAGCCATGTCCTCCGCGTAGTCCTCCACGGTGGCGCCCTTCATGGGAAACCGTACGGCGCCGTTGTACACCCGCACCCGGTCCCGCATCTTGCCGCCTAACAGCTTGTACACCGGCAGTCCGGCCGCCTTGCCCGCGATATCCCACAGGGCCATCTCGATGGCGCTTACCGCGCTGCCCCAGGGCTTGAAACTGCCCAGCCGCCGTATGCTCGAGACGACGCGGTTCACGTCCGTGGGGTCCTGGCCGATAATGTGGTCACGGTAGAACAGGACGTGGGGTTTCATGTAAGGCTTCGAGTTCTCGATCTGTCCCAGCCCATGAATCCCTTCGTCCGTCGTGATCCGTACCACGGGGTTCTGGCCGATTACGGCACATTTCAGGTCGGTGATCTTCATGCGGAACTCCCTGTAGTCTGTTGCAACCGGCTCTCCCATCCCGCCGGCCGTCCAGCCGCCTCCCAGGCCGTCATTTCGTCCAGCAGGCGTTCGACGATGTTTTTCGGTCCCTGGAATCCGCCCTGGCGTTTCATTTCGCAAACACCGTCAGACAGCAGGTGCCGGTGCTCCTCGATGGGACCCGCACCGGGCGTCCAGGACGCGTAGGACGTGCAGTACCTTTGAAACATGGTGCGCCGCGGCGGGTCGCGCAAGGGCCAGGGCAGCGCGCCGTGGCAAAGCGCTTCGGTAAAGACGACGGCATCCCCCGCGTTGACGGGCACGTTGACGACCGTCGGCGGGCCGGAGCGTATGCCGATGGGTGCAGGCCGTTCGAAATAGGTCTTGTGGCTGCCGGGAATGCACACGAATCCGGCTCCTTCGGGCACGTCCACCAGGGAAATGGCCGCGTTGATGAAGGTGGCGAACACTTCGCCGTCCGCGGCCTGGTAGTCGTTGGCCGGGTTCCTCCATGCCCCGGAGGCGCCGTTGTGCAGCGTGATCTCGTCGCTGTCCGACCGGTTCACCGTGAGGGCCGACAGCAGGTGCTGGGGCCGTTCCCTCGTCAGGGCGAGCACGAGGCGCATGACCGGCAGGTTCAGTATGAGCCGGTCGAAGACCGGGTCGGCGTACTCGGCGTGGAGAATGGCCCGCGCAGCCGTCGGATTTACCCTGGGATCCTCATAGGAACAGAGCGGCGGCGGCAGTTCCTCCTCTGCCATCCCGTACCATTCGTCGCACCGCGCGATCATTCGATCCAGGTCCCCCGGCGTGACGACCTGGCGCAGGACGAGATAACCGTGCAGATCGAAAAGCCACTTCTCTCTATCCGAAAGCATGTAACCCGCCCGTCAGTTCACATAAGCGTTGTGGAACGCGATCCACCTGGGAAGGACTTCCTCGATCACCTCCCGGGGCGGCAGGAACGCGATCCTCAAATGACTGGTGCCCGGTCGCTGCCCGAATCCCTCGCCGTTGACGGTGACCAGCCCGGTCCGCTCCAGGAGTGCCATGCAGTAATCGAAGTCGTTCGTTCCTTCCGGCAGCCAGTCCAGCCTGGGGAAGAGGTACATCGCTCCGGTTCGTCCAAAACAGGAAACGCCTTCCATCTGATCGAATCCCGACCTGATCATGACCGCCTTGTCGTGGAGGTCTTCCAGGATCGTCCTGCGTTCATTCGTAAAGCGGTGGTAGGGTTCGGCGTTCTCGGGCGGCGGATTGACCAGCAGATACATCATCAGCTGGCCGACCGTGTTCGAGCAGATATTCACCGACGCCTGCTTGAGCACGAGATCGGTAAACGACAGTTCGGTGGTCCGAACGCGAGGAGCGTTCCTGATCTCGAGATAGCCGCCCCGGTGGCCGCACTCGCCGTAGTAGCCCTTCGAGGTGCTGTGCACGCTGAACAGCGGCACACCGTTTCGTCCCAGCACCCGTGCGAAGGATACGAACCCCCCGTCCCCACCGTAGACGTTCTCCTGGTAGACCTCGTCGGCGATGATAGCCAGGCCGTTGTCGCCGGCAAAGTCAACCACCTCCCTCACGGTCTCTTCGGTCAGTACCGCGCCGGTCGGGTTTCCCGGGTTGATGACCACGATGGCCTTGACGTCCACGCCACGCCCGCGTGCGTCTTCAAGGGAAGATTCCAGCAGGCTCCGGTCCAGAGCCCAACCCGATTCCTCATCGAGGAAATAGTCGACCTGCACGCCGCCGCAACGCTTGATGGCCGCGGAGTACAGCGGATACTGGGGAATAGGGATCATGATGCCGTCCGACGTGTCGTCTATCAGCAGGTCGATGACGTACCGCACGCCTTCGCTGGCGCCGTTGGTGATGAATACCTGCTCCGGGTCGGAACGGGGAACGGCGCCGCGGTCCGCATCGTCAGCGCCATCCCTGCGGTCTATGAAATCCGCGACGGCTTCCCGGATGAACCTCGGGCCGCTGCTGTCCGAGTAGGCGCCCATGCCGGTCTCCATCTGCGACAGGTAGCGTTCACTGAGATCAAGCACGTAATCGGAGTGGAACTCGTCCTGTTCCAGTCCGCCCGGTCCGCCCAGCCTGCCCAACCCGTCCAGGGCGCCTCCGTTAAACAGTGCTTTGAGTCTGCGTTCGCGCTCGATGCGAACGGGATGTTCGACCAGGCTCAGCACTTCCCGGTAAAAGGAGATAGGTTGCTGTCCAAGTGCCTGGGGATTGCCGAGATTGCACGGAATGATGCGTCTTCCCTGTCGCTTCAGTTCAGCCGCCCGCTGGGGAATCGGTCCGCGCACGGCGTACTCCATATCGAGTATCCTGCGGTTGACCGTCATGTCCCAGGGCGCTTTGACGTGCATGGTTCCGGGTTCCGATGGGTTGCATTTTAAGAATCACTTAGATTATAGAATCCCGCCACGTTTTTGTCGATGTATAATTGACCGGTCCCGCTATCGCTTTCGCCGAATATTTGCTTGACCACCCTTGGGGCACGGGGTAACTTCGCCCTATACAGACAACCTATGCAGACCGTGAAAGGTACGAACTTTCCATCTTCGCCTGCAGGCAGACTGCCGCCATACCAGACCGCCCGTCGTATCGCACCGGCCATGCGGGCCGGACTTCAGGTGAATGACCGGCGAGGGGCGCGTGCTGGCTAAACGCGGAATGAGCGCAGGAGATACCCGGGAGGAATCATGATTCGAAGGTCCTTCATACCCATGGCCACGGCCGCCCTGACCGCGGCAGGAATAGCGTTCCTGGCGGTCGCGTGTGCGGACATGGAAGTGGCCGAGCAGACCGCTGACGCCGACACCGTGATGTCGCCGATGTTCGAGGTGGATCCCCTGTGGCCCAAGCCGCTGCCCAACCACTGGATCCTGGGTTCCGCCATTGGCGTAACGGTCGACGCCAACGACAACATCTGGATCATACACCGCGGAAACGGCAACCCGAGCACGGAACTGGGCGCCGCGCAGGACCCGCCCGTGGCCGAATGCTGCATTCCCGCCCCGCCCGTACTCCAGTTCAGTCCCGAAGGCGACCTGTTGAACCATTGGGGCGGACCGGGAGAAGGATACGACTGGCCGGGTTCGAATCACGGGATCACCGTCGACCCGATGGGTAATCTCTGGATCGGCGGCAACGGAGGCGACGACGCCCACATCCTGGTTTTCGCCCAGGACGGCACCTTCCTGAAGCAGTTCGGCGAACCGGGCGCACGAAGGGCCGATTCCTTCGACGAAGCGGATCCGGAGTGGTCCGGCAACAGCATGGACCCGGGGAATTTCGGGCGGGTGGCCAAGATCTCCTTCGACGCCTCCGCGAACGAGGCCTACGTGGCCGACGGCTACCTGAACAAGCGCGTCGCGGTGCTCGACATCGAGACCGGGGCCCTGAAGCGGTACTGGGGCGCCTACGGCAACGAGCCGGATGACGCCAATATAGGTAGATACGACCCCGAAGCGCCGCCGGCGCAGCAGTTCCGCAATCCCGTCCACGCGGCCGATCCCTCGAACGACGGTCACGTGTACGTCTGCGACCGGCCCAACAACCGTATCCAGGTGTTCCGGACGGACGGTACCTTCGTGATGGAAAAAGTCCTCTCCGGCAACACGCTGGGCGCCGGGTCGACCTGGGACGTCGCCTTTTCAAAGGATGCGGACCAGAAATACCTGTACGTGGCGGACGGCCAGAACATGAAGGTGTACGTGCTGCTAAGGGAGACCATGGAAGTGCTGACCACTTTCGGAGACGGCGGCCGCCAGCCGGGCCAGTTCTTCGGCACCCACAGCATCGCGACCGATTCGAAGGGCAATATCTACACCACGGAGACCTACGAAGGCAAGCGCGTACAGAAGTTCACCTACATGGGTGAGGGCCCGGTCGAGCAGCAGGACCAGGGCGTGATATGGCCCTCTGCTTCCCGGTAGGCACGACGGATCGGGTCTCTCCTCTCACGGGACGACGGGCGGCGACCGGCCGGGTTGCCGTCCGCGTCCTGCTGTCGCTCGCCATAGCCGGACTCACGGCAGCCGTGCCGTCGACCGGCGCATTCGGCCACGACATCCCCACCGACATAACGGTTCGCGCATTCATCAAGCCTGAAGACCAGCGTCTCAGGATGCTCGTGCGGGTTCCCCTCGAGGCCATGCTCGACGTCACCTTTCCCCTGACCGGCCCCGGCTACCTCGACCTGTCCCGCGCCGACGAGTTCCTGAGGGACGCCGCCATGCTGTGGCTCGGACAGGAGGTGTCGATCTACGAAAACGGCACGCGCCTGGCCGTGCCCGAACTGGTGGCCGTCAGGGCCTCCCTTCCTTCCGATCCATCCTTTCACGCCTACGATACCGCGCTGGCTTCCACCCGGGGGCCGCCGCTCCCGGTCGGCACACAGATCTTCTGGCAACAGGTCATGCTGGACGTGCTCTTCGAGTATCGGATCACATCGGATCGTTCGGAATTTTCCATCCTTCCCGGACTCGAAAGACTGGGCATGCGGGTCTCGACCGTGCTGCGCTTCCTGCCTGTTTCAGGGGGCGAGCGTCTTTACCAGTATACCGGGAATCCGGGCCGTGTCGTACTCGATCCCCGCTGGCACCAGGCCGCGTTTCGTTTCGTGCAGCTCGGTTTCACCCACATCCTCGACGGCATGGACCATCTTCTGTTCCTGTTGTGCCTGATCATCCCCTTTCAGCGCCTTCGCGTACTCGTAGTCCTCGTTACCGCCTTTACCGTCGCGCACTCGGTCACACTGGTCGCCGCCACCCTGGGCCTGACGCCCGCCGCTCTCTGGTTCGTACCCCTCGTGGAAACGGTGATCGCCGCCTCCATCGTATACATGGCCCTGGAGAACATCGTGTCGCCCGGCCTGCGCCGGCGCTGGATGGCCGTATTCGGGTTCGGACTCGTCCACGGGTTCGGTTTCGCCTACGCGCTGCGGGACATGCTGCCTTTCGGCGGAGATCACCTGGTGGTCTCGCTTCTGGCGTTCAACGTGGGGGTCGAGATCGGTCAGCTGCTCGTGATCCTGGTCTGTGTCCCGGTACTTAGGATGCTCTTCAGGTACCTTCCGGGTGAGCAGACCGGGCAAAGTGAGCAGACCGGGGGGACCGGGCAAAGTGAGCAGACCGGGGGGACCGGGTGGTCCGGGCAACCCAGGCGGATCGGCGCGGTCATCCTCTCGGTCCTCGCGGGCCATACGGCCTGGCACTGGCTGGTGGAACGGGGTGCCGTCCTGTGGGAATTCGATGTCCTGGCTACGACGCCGGACGGCGCACTCTACGGGGTGTTGGGACTCCTGGTACTGATGTTGATTATCGCCGCCTTAGCGGGATGGGCATTCCTACGTTCTGACCGCACGGGCTGGTTGGACCGGACGGTCAGGACGGACCGGACGGACCAGAAGGATCAGGCGAACCGGGTACTTGAATGAAGGTCTCGGACAGCGCGAACACGCAGGAGCTGCGCTCACCACCGAGACTGGGGTTCCATATATCGACCGGATAGGGTTCACCCGGTATCAGGTGACCGTTGAACATGATCCGGGCGGACCGGGCAAAGAACAGGCAGGAGAAGACGTCCCATCCTTCCCGGAGTCCCGGACCGGGCGCGTCGAGCAGTTCGGGAGGGTGCAGGCCGTCCCAGCGGGCGATGACCAGGTCATCCGCCGTTTCGATCGTCCACGTGGGCGCGTCGAGCACGTTGCCGCTCCGCGTGAAAGCGGCCGGCACCACCTCCAGTTCCATGTCGTACATGCCGCCCCGGCCGCTCATCCAGGTTCGAATGAACGCGGCCAGGTCCGGATTGTCTGTACAGATCCTGCGGTACGAGGATCCATGTTCGATCAGCACATAGGCCACGGTCCCTTCGCCGGCCGAACTGTAGTGCGTATGCCAGAGGCTGACCATGGCGCTGTTCTCCCCGGTGTTCGGGGGGCGTATGTAGTTGATCCAGTGCTGCCCCGTCCAATACAGCCTGCCCGGGTTGACGATCGGCCTGTCCATCCGGTCCCTCCTATGCGCATGTCCACGGACCGCGTAACCGGTCCGCGATCCGAATCCATGTAAACTGATCCGGGCGGGACCGGCCGTCAAGGAAGGACTGGGAAACGGGCCGGCGAGGCCCTCGCGCGCGGCCCTTCCTCGCGGCCCTTCCGCATAAATCGCTTGCCCGGTTTCGGCCCGTCCTGTACATTTTCCGCATCAGGTCTTACTATCGGAAGGCCGTACAACACGGTCTGTTCGGGCAAGCGGTCATTCTTGCGCTCACTCCGGGAGTTTAGCGGCATGATCGGTGATATCGGTATGCAGGAACTGATGGTGATCTTCCTGATCGTCCTGCTCCTGTTCGGCGCGGACCGGATTCCGGCCCTGGCGAGGGGACTGGGCAAGGGCGTGCGTGAGTTCAAGCGGGTCGTGAACAATGCGAATACTGAAATCCAGCGCGCCATCGACATCGACGAGAAGGAACCGCCCCCGCGAAAGCCACCGCCGACAAAGGAATTGGACCGGTCATAGGATAACGGAACAGCAGACTTCGTGAATGGGCGTGCCGGCCGGTGGACGGTGCGCCCGTTTTGCATGATCCGGAGTCCGCAGCGCTTTCCACGACTACAGGACATGTCCACTGCCGCCCTTCGCAAAGACGCAAGGTGCATATTCGACGCGGCCCTGCAAGCCGTAGATCCAGCGGCGGCCATCCGGCGCCATGTCGTACGTGAAGGAAACCGGCTGAAAATCGGTGGCCACGACTGCGACCTGGACCGGTTTGAAAACGTCTACGTCGTCGGTGCCGGCAAAGCGGGTTCGGTGATGGCCGGCGCTATGGAATCGCTGCTCGGCGACCGGCTCACCGGGGGCATGGTCAACGTCAAGTACGGCCATTCTACGCCGCTGCGGCGCATTAAGGTGGTCGAAGCGGGCCATCCCGTTCCCGACGCGGCGGGCGTGGACGGAACGGAGCAAATCGTCGAACTCCTGGCGCCTCTCGGCGAAGACGACCTGGTATTCTGCCTGCTTTCGGGTGGAGGATCCGCACTCCTGCCGTTGCCTGCGGAAGGGGTGACGCTGGAGGAGAAAAGGGCGGTCACGGAACAACTGCTGCAGTGCGGCGCGACGATCAACGAGACCAATACGATTCGCAAGCATATCTCGCGGGTAAAAGGTGGACAATTGGCCAGGCTGGCGTCGCCCGCGCGGCTGGTGAGCCTGGTTCTATCGGACGTCATCGGGGACCCGCTCGACATCATCGCGTCGGGGCCCTCGGTGCCGGATGAAAGCACCTTTGCCGATTGCCTGGCGATTCTCGAAAAGTACGGTCTGCGCGGTAAACTGCCTGCTGCGGTGATTCGCCACCTGGATGCGGGGTCGAATGGAACCGTACCGGAAACACCGGATCCCGGTGATCCGGTCTTCGGTCGTACGCAGACGGTCATGGTCGCCAACAACCGGCAGGCACTCGATTCCGCCCGGATCGAGGCGGAAAGGAGAGGCTACAACCCGCTCGTGCTGTCCAGCTCGATCGACGGCGAGACGCGCGAGGTCGCCCGTGTCTACGCCGCCATGGCCCGGGAGATCGCAGGGTACGGCGATCCGGTTCGGCGCCCCGCGTGCGTGATTTCCGGCGGCGAGACCACGGTCACGCTGACGGGCGGCGGCAAGGGCGGACGGAACCAGGAATTCGTACTGGCCACCGTTTCGGGCATCGTGGGACTGGAACGAACCGTCGTGTTCAGCGCAGGAACGGACGGAACGGACGGTCCGACCGACGCCGCGGGCGCTGTGGCGGACGGACATACGCTTACCCGGGCCGCCGAAATGGGGCTGGACGCCGACGCCTGCATGGACCGAAGCGACGCCTATCACTTTTTCGAACCGCTGGGCGACCTCGTCATGACGGGCCCTACCCATACCAATGTCATGGACCTGCGTCTGTTGCTCGTCGATTGAGGACGCAAAAGCTGGAATCCACCATGATGACCGAAACACAGAGGTACCTGTTCGACCTGACCGGATTTCTGCACCTGGAAGGCGCCCTCGGAGAAGCAGCGCTCGCAGAAGCGCTTGACGCCGCGGAGCGGTATATCCGCACGCCCTCCGAAGACCTCCCGCCGGATTTCGGAAGCAGGGACGGCCGCATTTACGACAACGGATTCGCCTTCGACAAGGCACTGGAGCGGCTGGTATTCCAGCCGAGCTACTGGCCAATCGTAAAGGAGTTCACGTCCGGCAAACCCCGTTTCGTACGGGGGTCCATGCTCGTGAACCAGCCAGGGGGAGTCGTCGATCCGGGATCGCTCCACTGCGCGCGCGAGGCCTACGGTTGGCAGAGCACGCGCTACGAATGCCGGGACGGCCGCATTTACTGCGATGATTTCGTCGTATTCATCTATCTCACCGACGTATATCCCGGCGACGGCGGACTCGTGGTCGTGCCCGGGTCCCACAAGTGCAATTTCGACCGGCCCGATTCGGTCTTCGACGGGGGCGACCTGGAAGACGACGCGCCACCCGGCACGACAAACGTTACGCCCAGGGCGGGCGACGCGGTGGTCATCTCCGAGTTGCTCACGCACGGCACCCTCCGGTGGAAGCCGACCGACCGGAAGCGTATCGTGCTCGTGCTGCGGTACGCGCCCCAGTACAGCGGCGGCGGTCCGTGGACGACGGACACGCTGAAGGCCCGGCTTTCGCCCGAGACCAACGAATTGATGGCCCTGGCCTCCTTCACGGAAATCAAGGACGTCACCCAGAGGGAAGTGGTCACGTTAACCGTATGATTCGTTCGCTTCTCCGGCAGCGGGCCTGACCCGGCACCACCCGGAACGAACCGCGGGCCTGACCCGGCACCGCCCGGAACGTCGCAAAGGCAAGGTACATGGACACAGCCTGGCAGGAACAGATCGGGAAAGAGATCGACTGCGCGTTCCGATTCGACGAAACGGCCAGGGTCCTGTACAGCACGGACGCCAGCATCTACGAAATCCAGCCGCTGGGCGTCGCGTATCCGGCGCACGCGGACCAGGTCTCCCAACTCCTCCGGTTCGCCTACGAAAGAGGCATCCCCGTCACGCCCCGCGGCGGGGGCACCAGCCTGGGCGGCCAGGCGGTGGGCCGCAGCATACAGGTCGACTTCTCCCGGCACATGAACCGGGTCCTCGAGGTCAACGTCGAGGAGCATTGGGCCAGAATCCAGCCCGGCGTGGTGCTCGACGAACTCAACGCCCACCTGAAACCGTTGGGACTGCTCTTCGCCCCGGACGTCTCGCCGAGCAACCGGGCGAACGTCGGCGGCATGATCGGCAACAACTCCTGTGGTTCCCATTCCATCATTTACGGCAAGACGATCGACCACGTCCTGGAACTCGACGTGGTCCTGAGCGACGGCACGCGGACGGTCTTCAAGCCGGTCGGCGACCGCGAATACGGCGAGAAGGCCGCACTCGGCGGCCTGGAGGGCCGGATCTACCGCGAAATCCGCCGCATTGCCCACGAGAACCGGGACGAGATCGAGGCCCAGTACCCCCGGATCATGCGGCGCGTGGGCGGATACAATCTGGACGAATTCACTGGAGAAGGTCCCTTCGACCCCTGCAAGATGATCGTCGGATCCGAGGGCACCCTGGCCGCCGTGACCGAGGCACGCGTCAACCTGGTGCCGTTACCTGTGCATAAAGCCCTCAGCATCTGCCATTTCTCGGACCTTATCGAATCAATGGAAGCGACGGTCGAGATCCTGAAGACCGATCCCTCGGCCGTGGAACTCACCGACAAGACCATACTGGACCTGGCCAAGGACTCCCCCGCGGCCGCCCATCAGCGGGACTTCATCGAAGGCGACCCGGAAGCCATCCTCATGGTCGAGTATTACGGGAAAACGGCCGAAGAGGTCACGGACCGCCTGGACGCCCTCGAATCCCTGCTCCGGGAGAAGCGCCTGGGCTACGCCTGCGTCCGGGCCACGACCCCCGCCGCCCAGTCGAACGCCTGGGCCATACGCAAGGCGGGACTCGGGCTGCTGATGGGCATGAAGGGGGATACCAAGCCGGCGACTTTCGTGGAGGACACGGCGGTCTCGCCGGAGAAGCTTCCGGACTACATCCGCGACTTCCGCGATATCGTCCACAAGCACGGCACGGTGGCCTCCTACTACGCCCATGCCAGCGTGGGCACGATCCACATCCGGCCGCTCATCAATCTCAAGGAATCCGAGGGCATCGCGCGCATGCGGGCCATCGCCGAAGAAATCCGCGACCTGGTCCTGGCCTACGGCGGCGCGGTCAGTTCCGAGCACGGCGACGGACTCGTGCGGAGCGAATGGAACGAGCAGGTTTTCGGGCCGCGGCTGTACGAGGCCTTCAAGGCGGTCAAGGCCGTGTTCGACCCGAACGGCATCATGAATCCGG
This sequence comes from Gemmatimonadota bacterium, assembly GCA_009838645.1. Taxonomy (NCBI): domain Bacteria; kingdom Pseudomonadati; phylum Gemmatimonadota; species Gemmatimonadota bacterium. The sequence continues at coordinate 43,606 of VXRC01000014.1, forward strand.
GCAAGATCATCGCGAACCAGAAGATGACGGACAACCTGCGATTCGGCCCGGCTTACCAGGCGGAAGAGATCAACACTTATTTCGATTTCTCGGGCGACGGCGGGTTCTCGCGGTCCATCGAGCTCTGCAACGGGGTCGGCGCCTGCCGCAAGAAGCTGGTGGGGACCATGTGCCCGTCCTATATCGCCACGCTCGACGAGGAGCACAGCACCCGGGGCCGCGCGAACGTGCTCCGGGCCGCCCTGTCGGGCAGGCTGGACGGGGAAGGGTTCACGAGCCGGCGGGTCTACGAAGCCCTCGACCTCTGCCTGGAGTGCAAGGGCTGCAAGGGCGAGTGTCCTTCCAACGTCGACATGGCCAAGATGAAGTACGAATTCCTCGCCCACTACTATGAGAAGCACGGGCTGCCCCTGCGCAACCGCCTGTTCGGCCGCATCGAAGCACTCAACCGGCTCGGTTCCGCCTTCGCACCGCTGAGCAACCGGATCGTGAACCATCCCTGGCATAAGCGGATCCTGGAACGGACGATCGGCGTGGACAGGAGGCGGTCCCTGCCGGAGTTTGCCGAAGTTACCTTCGAACAGTGGTTCTATCAGCGCGGCCCCGGACGCGCCGATGACCGTGATCGGCCTACGGTCGTCTTCTTCCCGGACACCTTCGTCAACTACAGCGAGCCCCACATCGGCGTGGCCGCCGTGGAGGTACTCGAAGGCGCCGGATACCGCGTGGTGCTGGCCGAACCCCGCGCCTGCTGCGGCAGGCCCCTGATCTCGAAGGGCATGCTGCGCCAGGCCCGGGCAGCCGCCGAATACAATATCGCCCAGCTTGTCCGGTTTGTGGACCGCGGATGGACCATCGTGGGCTGTGAACCCAGCTGCGTCATGACGTTCCGGGACGACTACCGCGACCTCGTGGACGACCCGAGGGCCGACCGGCTCGCAGAGGGCATGCTCATGATCGACGAGTTCCTGGCCCGGGAACACGGGGCCGGCCGCCTTTCGCTTCCGGTCCGGCCCACCGGCCGGTCGATCAGCCTGCACGGACACTGCCAGCAGAAGGCCATCGCCGGCACGGGTTCCACCGTGGCCGCCCTGGAACTGGTGCCCGGGTACGAGGTCACGACGTTGAATACCGGTTGCTGCGGCATGGCCGGCAGCTTCGGCTACGAACGGGAGCACTACGACCTGTCGATGAAAATCGGCGAAGACCGGCTCTTCCCCGCTATCCGTGCCGCCGATGAAGGGACAGAATTCGCCGCGACGGGGACCTCCTGCCGGCACCAGATCGTCGACGGCACGGGCAGGACCGCCCTCCATCCCATCGTATTGATCAGAAATGCGCTCGGCGACCGACGGAGCATCCAGCGTTGAACCGCGCCCCCTGTTTCTCCACTTTTTCCATCGTCGCCCTGGACCCCGATACGGGGGATCTCGGCGTGGCGACCCAGTCGAAGTATCTCGCCGTGGGATCCGTGGTCCCCTGGGCGCGGTTCAACGCCGGCGCCATCGCCACGCAGGCCTGGGCCAACGCGTCCTTCGGCCCCAGGGGGCTCGACCTGCTCGAACAGGACGTCGGCGCCATCGACACCCTCGAACGCCTGATCGAATCCGATGCCGGCCGGCAGTCCCGCCAGGTCGGCGTGGTGGATCTCGACGGCACGGCGGCGGCCTTCACGGGGGAGGAATGCCAGGAGTGGGCGGGGCACGTGACCGGTGGGGGCTACGTCTGCCTGGGAAATATCCTCGCGGGTGAAGAGGTGGTCGCCGTCATGGCGGAAACTTTCGAGGCACCCGGCGAGGAGGATTTCGCGGCGAATCTGCTCGCCGCGCTCACGGCCGGCCAGGATGCCGGCGGCGACCGGCGGGGCATGCAGTCGGCCGCCCTGCTCGTGGCGCGGGAAGGCGGGGGCTGCGGCGGTACATCCGACTTCCTCGTGGACCTGCGGGTCGATGACCATGCCGATCCCATCGAGGAACTGAAGCGCCTGTACCTGCTCCATGGAAGGCTCAATCCATGAAGTCCGACATGCAGCGCGCCAAGCTCGTGCTGCTGACCGTGGTTCACTTCCTGGTGGACCTCTTCTCCTCCCTGCTGACACCGATTCTGCCCGCGCTCGTTACGCGGCTGCAACTCTCCCTTACGCAGGCCGGACTGCTCGCCGGCCTGCCGGCCATGACCTCCTCCCTGGTCCAACCTCTGATGGGTATCCTGGGGGACCGGATGGAGAAACGCTATTTCATCATCCTCGGCCCGGTGTTCTGCGCCGTCTTCATGTCTGCCGTGGGACTGGCGCCCTCCTTTCTCGTGCTGCTACTGTTTATCATTCTGGGAGGGTTCGGCACCGCCAGTTTCCACCCGCAGAGCGTGTCCATGGCCGGCGACGTCAGCGGTTCGAGACGCGGTTACGGCGTGTCGCTTTTCATCGTCGGCGGAACCGCCGGTCTGGCGGCAAGCCCCTTTGTCGTGCCCCGCATCGTGGAGCGCTTCGGTCTCGAAAGCCTGGTCTGGCTCGCGGTTCCCACGGTAATCGCCGTATTGGCCATGGCCCGGGTCATCCCCATCCGCAATGAAGACCGCAGGATAACCCGCCTGGCCGATGTGGGCGCTTCATTCCGGCCGAATCTGTGGCCCATGGTCAATCTCACGGTAGTGGGCATCATCCGGACGATCTCCGGGGTTGGTTTCGCCACTTTTTTCGTATTGCTGCTCAAGGATCGGGGCCTTACCCTGCAGCAGGGGGGCGACCTGCTCTTCGTCTTTCAGGGCGGCGCGGTGATCGGCGGGTTCGTCGGCGGCTGGCTTTCCGACCGGTTGGGACGGAGCCGCGTGATCTGGTCCACGATCCTGTTTTCCACCCCCTTCCTGTTCGCATCGCTCTACGACACCGGGCCGATGCTTCCGGTCTGGCTGTTCCTGGGAGGATTCATGAACATGGCGTCCAATTCCGTTTCCGTCGCCATGGCCCAGGAACTCGTACCGGACAGCGCGGGAACGGCTTCCAGTTTTCCCATGGGATTCAGCTGGGGCGCGGCGGGTGGCGCGCTGATCGTCTTCGGCGGTATCGCGGACCGCATCGGCGTAGTGGCAACGCTTGAAGTACTGGCACTGATCCCGCTGGCCGCCGTGGCGCTGGCCCTGTTGCTGCCACCGGACCGCGAGTTCCGAAGGGCCGCTACCCGCGTGCGCAAGGCGGCCGCGGACTTTGAGAGAGTGACCTGATCCCGTCAAGTTGTGGAAGCAGGGGTCGTTGCATCGAAATCGTATCCGGGGATGGCCGGCAGCACCCCGTGGTTTCAAGGAGGGCCTTCATGTCTGACCGTGTCGTGCGCCTGACCGAATTATCTGCGCTGGACGAGGCCATCGCCTCATCGACCGAACGTCCCGTCTTCGTTTACAAGCACAGTACAGTCTGCCCGGTGAGCGCCCGGGCCGCCGATCATTACCACGATTTCGCGGACGATTTCGCGGACATGGACACGAACGGAGACGGGGACGGGGACACCGACGAGAACGCGTCCACGCCGCTGTTCACCCAGGTCATGGTCATCGAGAACCGGAATCTCTCCAATGAGATCGAATCCCGCCTGGGTATCAGGCACGAGTCGCCGCAGCTGCTGCTGGTCCGGGACGGGAAAGTGACCTGGCACGCTTCCCATTTTTCCATCACAGGCAAGGACATAAAGAACGCGCTGGAGGACTGAGCCATGTCGAGACGGGCCGTCATAGTCGGCGCGGGGGTGATCGGCCTCAGCACGGCCTACCATCTGGCCCGCAAGTCGTACGGAAGCGTCACGGTCGTCGAGAAGGGACGCGTGGGAGACGGCGCCAGCAGCCGGGCCGCCGGGATCATTACCGGGCTGCTTTGGTCGGAAACCGGCGTCCTGGCCCGCAAGATCAGCCTGACCCGGTTCAGGGAACTGTCCGGGGAACTGGATGGCTACCGGTACCAGGATGTGGGTTGCCTGAACGTGTTCGACGCGGCGAGCTGGCCGGAACGGGAACGGCTGCTGCCCCTGTACGACCGCCTGGGCGTGGAATACACGATCATGAACCAAACCGAGATGGCCGCGGCCTGGCCGGACCTGGCGCTGACCGGTGAGCCGGTCGGGCTTTTCGATCCCCTGGGCGGCTACAGCGAACCGGATCACTACCTCCCGGCCCTGGCGGATGGTTGCCGCGCCCTGGGCGTGGAGATCAGGGAAGGGTGCATGGTCTCCGACTTCATCGTGGATGGGGGACGCATGGCGGGCGTCGTCGCCGATGGAAGGCGCATCGAGGCCGATGCCGTGGTGAGTACGGTTCACGTCTGGACCCTGAAGGTTCTGGAAACCATCGGACTGCAGCTGCCCCTGAAGTCCTTCGTGCACCAGCGTTACGTCACGGTGCCGCTGCCCGCCCCGGTCCGGATCCCGGCGGTCAACGCCAATCCCTACGGGGGATATCTCCGGCCGCATTACGGACAGCGCTTGCTTGCGGGCATCGAGAACCCCGAGGCGCCGGAGTTTCGCGTACCCGGCCGCGATTTCCTGATGTCGACGATTGCCCCGCCGCCCGGGCTTGACGAGGCCGCGCGGGAAAACCTGCTCCCGCTCGTTCCCGTGGCCGGCCGTGCGGGCCGAGTGGGCTCGACCGGACGGACGGGAAGGGGCGATTATACCGGCTGGGAAATCGAGAAGGCGGGCCTGCTGTCCTTCTCCGCGGATGGCGAACCGGTGCTCGGACCCGTTGAGCGCTTCCCGGGGCTGTACGTAGGCGTCGCCTTTCATTCCGGTGGCTTCGCCTACAACCCGGCGGCCGGCGTATTGCTGGCGGGATGCGTCGCGGACGGACGGCCCGAAATCGATATTGGGGATTTTTCGCCGAACCGGTTCGATCCACAAGAGACGGAAGCGTACAACCGGACCCGGATCACCCACGGTGAATACAGCCTGCCGGGGCAATCACGTAGGCATTGACAGCAAGGCGCGTGACCATGGACGCGAAATCGGATTTTCGCTTGAACGCCAGGCAGATCGACGCGTTCCGCCGCGCCCTGCTCGACTGGTACGGCGAGCACCAGCGGGACTTGCCGTGGCGGCGGACCTGTGACCCCTACGCGGTCTGGGTATCTGAAATCATGCTCCAGCAGACGCGGGTAGATCAGGTACGGCCCTACTACGACCGGTTCATGGATCGTTTCCCCACGGTAGAGCACCTCGGCAAGGCCTCGCTCGAGGACGTCCTGAAGGCATGGGAAGGCATGGGGTACTACGCCAGGGCGAGGAACCTGCATCGGGCCGCCCGCCGGGTCGTCGACGAACACGGCGGGCAGATACCCGACGATCCCGCACGGATCTCGGACCTGCCGGGCATCGGGCCCTACACGGCTGCCGCCATATCGAGCATCGCCTTCGGAAGGGATTGTCCGGTCGTCGATGGCAATGTCGTTCGCGTATTGAGCCGCCTGTTCCACCTGACCGATACCCCGGCTTCCTCAGCGGCAAGAAAGAGAATAGACGGCCTCGCCGGGCGACTCCTCGCCAGGGGCCGGGCGGGCAACTTCAACCAGGCCATGATGGAACTGGGGGCCAAGATTTGCACGCCGCGCAAACCCCGTTGCGGTGAATGTCCCGTGAACCCGTTTTGCGAAGCCCGAAAAACGTTGCCGGACCCTGCGGTGCTGCCGCGTAAAAAGCCGCGCCCGCAACGACCTCACCATCGTGTCGTGGCCGGCATCGTGCGCCGGAACGACGAGGTGCTGATCGTCCGGCGGCCGACGGACGGCCTGCTGGGTGGACTATGGGAGTTCCCGGGCGGAATCGTCGGTAAAGGGGTCGATGGGGAAACATTTCTGGCAGAAGAAATGAAAAACACGCTGGGGATCGGCATTCGTGTCGATCGCTCCGTTGCCACCCTGCGACATGCCTTTACCCATTTCGAGATGACGCTGCAGGGCTACAACTGTTCGCATCTTCAAGGGGTAGTCCGCCATCGCGACGGAAACGAATGCCGATGGGTACGGTTCGAAGACCTCGGCCGTTTCGCCTTCCCCAGGGCCTATCGGCGCCTGATCGAAGCCGCGGCAAAGGTCCGAGAAGTCCGGGAGCCTGCCGGTTCCACATAAAGCATAGCGCGCGCCGGACAGGTCCTACCCCATCCGGCGCGGCCTACTACCTGGCGCCACCGCCTTTTCAGCGCCGCTTCACCGAGGATTCGGGACGGGCGGCCGGTTTCCCGGCGACTCCGTTGTTTTCGACCGATTCGTCCTGGTCCGGAGGTGCGAATATCGCACGGACTTTCTCTTCGATCTCTACGGCGAGGTCCCGCTGTTCCCTGAGCAGTTGCCGCACGTTCTCGCGGCCCTGCCCGAGCCTTTCGTCACTATAGGAAAACCAGGTCCCGCTCTTTTCTATGATGCCGTTATTGACCCCGAGTTCGATCAGGTCGCTCTCTTTGGAGATCCCTTCCCCGTAGATGATATCGAACTGCGCCTCGCGGAAGGGCGCCGCCAGCTTGTTCTTCTTTACGGTACCCCGTACCTGGATGCCCGCCGAGGCGTCGTCCCCCTTGATGTTCCCGATCCTGCGCACCTCGATCCGGACCGAGGAATAGAACTTCAGGGCCAGCCCTCCGGTCGTCGTTTCCGGATTGCCGTACATCACCCCGATTTTCTGGCGGATCTGGTTGATGAAGATCAGGCAGGTCCTGGACCGGTTGATCACCGAGGTCAGCTTTCGCAGCGCCTGCGACATCAGGCGGGCCTGCAGGCCGACATGGGAATCACCCATTTCTCCTTCAATTTCCGCCCTCGGAACGAGCGCGGCGACCGAGTCGATGACGATCACGTCCACACCGCCGCTGCGGACCAGGATCTCGGCCACGTCGAGGGCCTGCTCGCCCGTATCCGGCTGATGGATGAGCAGTTTGTCCATGTCCACGCCGAGGGCCCGCGCGTAGCGGATGTCCAGCGCGTGTTCCGCGTCGATGAAGGCGGCCATTCCGCCCAGTTTCTGCGCCTCGGCCACGATATGCTTGGCCAGCGTGGTCTTACCGGAGGACTCGTTTCCGTAGATCTCCACCACGCGCCCACGGGGCACGCCGCCGATGCCCAACGCCAGATCGAGGGTCAGGGATCCCGTGGGTATGGACTCGACGGACAGTTGGGGGTTCTCGTCTCCCATCCTGATGATGGAACCCTTGCCGAACTGCCGCTCTATTTGCGATATGGCGCCGCTCAGCGCCTTCTCCCTTCCCGGATCGTTATCGTTCATGTCCGCGATCTCCCCTTCGTTGATGCATGTGGACGTTTTTTTGGCATACCTGTCCAATATGCCAAACATTTGTGTAGTGTCAAGCGAATTTCGTTTGACTAAATGAAATGGTCGTAAACCGGGTGAGGAATCTTGAGAAAAAGTATTCCCGAACGACCTGGAAGTAAAGTAATTTCGCGCCGATCCGGCCTGTCGTCGCGCGCATGGAAAAAAAGGGAGAGAAAGGGCTTCGAAAGCCGTATATTGTAACTATATACCCCTTTCGCCGCCGCCGGACCAGACGAGTGGAGCGGAGCGTGGAATGAGTGCCTTCAGGACGATAATCTGCCTCGGAGCGGCCGCCTTCTGCCTCCATTGGGCATCATCGGGCTGCGCGGGCGCGGGTGCGCCGAGAACCATTCCCGACGACGCCGACAGCGCGAGCGTGAAAGCATCCGGTCTCGCATTAATGAACGAAGGCGACTACGAAGGCGCCATCGCCTACTACCGCCGGGCGCTGGCCCTGGACCTGACGGATTCCGAGGCCTTCGGAAACCTGAGCGTGGCCTACTACTACCTGGGCAGATACGACGAGGCGTTGCGGGAAGCGCTGCAGGCCGTCGTTCTATCGCCCGACGAAATCAACTGGCGGCTCAACCTCGGCGCGATTTATACCCGCAAAGGGAATCACGAAGGCGCGGCGAGAGCCTATGGCGCGGCCGTCGATATCGCCCGCGGCCTGCCGGAGGCAAACCGCTATCAACTCCGGAACGCCCTGATGGGCCTGGGCCGGTCCAGCGAACTGTCCGGTTCGTACGGCCAGGCCCTGGACGCGTACGAGGAAGCGCTGGTCTTCGCACCCGATGACGTGGCCATGCTGACCGGAGTCGGCAACATATACTACCGCCAGGGACGGCTGGACGAGGCCGAGGCGTGGTATCACCGGACGTTGGCACAGGATTCCACGCACGCCGTGGCCAGGTACAATATGGCGCTGGTCTACTCCAGGACGGGGAGATACGACGAGGCGTTCCGGCTTCTGGCGGACAACCCCGTGTTGGACAGGCGGCTCGAGAGCGCACTGGAAGGCAGTACCGTAAGCGCCGTGGACCGTTCGAAGACCCAGAGCATCGCGGCCTACCGCGCCAGGTTCGGGAAGATGGGCGGCCCCCCGTCTCCCGGCAGCCGGCAGGGACGCCGGCCGCCGCCCTATGTCCATGTGAGGGGGTTGACCTATTACGAACAAGGCGCGTACGTGGAGGCGAAGCAGGCCTTCGAGCAGGCCCTGGCCGAGGACCCCGGGCTTGCGGAGGCGCATCTGTACATCGGAAACATCTTTGCACTGCAGGACCGCCACGCCGAGGCGGTCGAAGCCTATGAAACGGCGATCGCCGTCGACGCGCAGTTCTTCGAAGCCTACAACAACCTGGGCACCATGTATGCCAACATGGACCGGACCGAAGATGCCATGGACGCCTACGGGAAGGCGCTCGCGTTGAACGACCGTTTCTACGACGCCCGTACCAACCTCGGACTGCTGTACGCGGAGGCGGGCAGACTGGACGAAGCGGTCGAGGAATTCAGGAAGGTCATCCGTGCCGAAGTAGGCATCGCCGAGGTCCACAACAACCTCGGCATCGTTTATCTCAGGCAGGGGAAGGATGAAGAGGCCAGCGAACAGTTCAACAGGGCTATCGCGCTTCGAGAGGATTTTCCGGAAGCCTACAACAACCTCGCGCTCTCCTACAGCCGGGACGCCGTCGTGGACGACGTGATCGAAACCTGGCGCGGACTCGCGGCCCGATGGGCGGGCCATGATCCCTCGGCCCGCGTGGGCTTCGACTGGATGCCGCTCCGGCGGGTGGCCGCCCGGTCCTCCGGCGTGGGCGGTGAAGCGCGGTCGGCGTACAGGGACGGAGTCGAAGCCGCCTACGGTTACGATCTCGAGGCCGCGCTCTCACACTTCCGGGCATCCCTTGCGGCGCGGCCGGAATGGAACGCCGCTCGGATGGCCGTGGCTGCCGTGTTGCTAGCCCAGGGGAAGTGGGAGGAGGCGGCGACAACGGTCGAGAAAGCGATTGACCCGGAAACTGCGGATCCACTGCCCAACGCCATCCTGGCCATCGCGAGGGTTTCCGGCGGCGACTTCGAGTCGGCGCTCGAAGCATGGGAGGGCGCGGTACGCCTGGCCGGCGAACCGGACGGTACCGCTCCGTTGGACGCGCTGACGGCGATGCGTACGAAGACCGAAGCCGCGGGACGGGTGTTGCGCGCCCTGGACCAGGCCGTGGCGCTGCGACCGCGGTTTACGACCGCGCATTTCAATGTTGGCCTTGTCAATGATATGCTTCGTCGATACCATCAGGCCATTCGGAGCTACCGGGAAGTCGTCCGCCTCGCCCCGGAACTGGGCGCCGGACATTTCCGCCTGGGTATCTCTTACTTCCGGATCGGCGATTACGAGCAGGCCCGGGATGCGCTGCGTGAGTATATTCGTCTCTCCGCGGACCCCATGCTGCTCCCCCAGGTGGAGACCTTTCTGAACAGATCGGGATAGCCGGCGCCGTTGGATCCCAGGAAGATCATTCTACATGCATATGACGAAAAAAACGCTCGAACAGGTCGTCGGTGAAAGGCCGTTTCCCGAATATGCCGACTGGTGGCCGGTAGGCAGCGCGTTCACCGCGTTCATGTCCGACGCTATCGTCAGCGTATGGAAGGCGCTGGACCCCGACAGCGACGCGCTGAACGAGGTCCGGGAAAGCGCCAAAGGGTACATCCGGACGGTCTACGGCCGGCCGGCCAGGCGGGGGTTGGTGGAAGCCTTCGTTCACCCGGACGGTGAAACGGCGCTGCAGTCGGGCGAATTCGACGCCCTTTCCTATGCGTTCTACAGGTCGGCCTTCCGGCACATCGAAAGACATCCGGATCGTTTCGAGGACGGACTGGAACGGGAACGCCGGCTGTTTACCATCCGGGTGGGCAAGTTGTTTTTCGACCACCTGAATCGTCACCTCGCGCTGGACCTGCCCGAAGGCCTGAACACGCCGGGCCAGCTCGAACAATTGTCCGCCGCCATCGATCGCGTCGGCCGTTTCCTGCACGACCAGGGATATCTCCGCAGTCACTTCGCCTTCCGATTCGATGTGGACGTCGAGCAAGAAGATACGCGAATCATCCAGCATGCCGATGAAGTTGTCTCCCGTCTGCAGAAGGGTCGACTGGCCTACGCGCTGTACGAGATGGGCTATCCCGTCATACTGCCCTCCGCGGTCTACCTCTACCACACGATTGGGGAAGCGCAGCATCATTCCTCCCGAACCATCGAGAACCTGTTCGGCGAAGTAGGATACGACGCCAGGGAGACGGACGACTTCGATCCCATCGGATATCCATCGGAAATGGTGGTGGAACTCTGGGAGATCCGCAGCCTGTGAAGCGCGCCCGGGCGGACCGACCCGGGCGGACCCGCGCCCAAGGGAGGACCCGCGCCCAAGGGAGGACCAGGACCATGAAACCCGCAAATCCCGCCACCCTGGTGGATGTCGGCCGATACCCGCTGGAGGACCTCGACAGTCCCGACGGCCAGGCATTTCTTTCATCCTGCCAATCCGAGCTCGAGGAGCAATCCATTTGCGTACTCGAAGGGTTTTTGGATTCGCATACGGTGGCCGGCATGGTGCGGGAGACCAGCGCTTTGATCCCGCTTGGCTACTACTACGACCGGCCGCGCACCAGCTACGAGGGAAACGACTGCGTCGACCGGACCTGGCCCGCCGGCCATCCCCGGACCGTCGAGCATGTCAACCGCTACCGGCAGGTCCTCAACTACCAGATCCCCAACGACAGTCTCGTGCGCAGCGTATTCCACTGGCCGGCCCTGACCGAATTCGTGCGAAGGGTGCTCGGGTTCGATACCCTTTACACGAGCGCCTGTCCCCATCTCGCCCTGACTTTGCAGATCGCGCACGAGGGCGACAGCAACGGGTGGCACTTCGATTCCAATAACGGCAATATCACGCTGTTGATTCAGGCGCCCGATGCCGGTGGGGCATTCGAATACGTACCGGGCCTCAGAGCGGACTACGACGAACACTACGACGATGTGCGTGCCGTCTTCAAAGCGCCTGGAAAACACGTTCAACGCACGGACATCCGGCCGGGAACGCTGGTGCTGTTCAACGGCAAATACGCCCTGCACCGGGTGTCTCCGGTCGGTCCGACGAAACGGCCCCGGATCATCGCGATCTTCAGCTACGACAAGCGCCCTGACCAGTTGTTCTCCCGCGACTACATCGAGATGGTACGCAGCTTCAGGCAGGACGCGCCCACGGGTTGACCCGCGTCCATCAGGCGTAAACGCTCGTAATACCGCGCAGGCCCGGAGTGCCTGGCCATGGACTTCATAGCACCCTACGTAGTCGCCTTCTCCGACCTGGCATGGTCCTACGTATTCTACCTGGTCATCGGCGGCGGAGCCCTCCTGCTGCTTTATAGCCGCTTCATGCCGTTCCGGTATGTGAAGCACGCCATCGACCTGGTACGCGGCAGATACGATGATCCCGACGACCCCGGCGACGTCTCCCACTTCAAGGCACTGGTCAGCGCCCTCTCCGCTACGATCGGCATGGGGAACATATCCGGCGTGGCCATCGCCATCACCGCGGGAGGCCCGGGCGCGATCTTCTGGATGTGGGTCAGCGCGTTCGTCGGCATGGCGACCAAGTTCTTCACCTGCTCGCTGGCCGTCATGTACCGGGGACGGGACACCGAGAGGCGCATTCAGGGCGGGCCGATGTACGTGATTTCAGAAGGACTGGGGGGCGCCTGGAAACCCCTGGCCGTCTTCTTTGCGGTGGCCGGGGTCATCGGCTGCTTTCCCTTCCTTCAGCCCAATCAGTTGATCCAGATCGTCAGGGACGTCGTATTCGCGCCTTACATGTCTTTCGAAGGCGGCCACTTCAGTTTCGACCTGATCGCCGGTATCATCCTTTCCGTTCTCGTGGCATCCGTGGTATTCGGCGGAATTACCCGCATTGCTGAAGTCGCCTCCCGCGCCGTGCCGTCCATGGTGGTCCTGTACATGGTTTCGACCCTGTGGATTATCCTGTACAACCTGGGCGATGTGCCCCGGTATCTTTCCCTTATCCTGACGGACGCCTTCACCGGATCGGCGGTGGCGGGCGGCGTGGTCGGCACGACCATCATCACCGGAGTCCGCCGCGCGGCCCTTTCGAACGAGGCCGGCATCGGTACGGAAGCGTTGGCCCATGGCGCCGCAAAGACCGGCGAGCCGGTCCGTGAGGGCCTGGTCGCCATGATGGGACCGGTCATCGATACGATGATCGTCTGCACCTGTACCGCGCTCGTGATCCTCATGACCGGCGTTTGGCAGACCACTACGGATTCCGGGGTGACGCTTACCGCGGGCGCCTTCGAAGCCGCCATGCCCGGTTACGGGGCGTTCGTCCTTACCGTATGTGTCTTCTTCTTCGCCGTTACAACGCTGTTGACCTACTCCTACTACGGCGCCAAGTGCCTGAGCTTTCTGATCGGCGCCAGGTATGCGAAACTGTATAACGTGGCCTACGTGGTTCTCGTCGTGGTCGCCTCCGTCGCCTCGATCGACGTGGTGATCAGTTTCGCAGACAGCCTGTTCGCCCTCCTGGCGATTCCGACCATGACTTCCACCCTGCGACTCGCGCCCCGGGTAATGAACGCGTTCCGGAGGTACAGCGACTCCGCATCGCCTGGTGGAACACAGACCGGCCGGCCGTCTCCGGCATAACCATTTGATTCCGAAATAACGGCAGATCCGGCAACTTCCTCGCGATGTTACATTTGTTTGAAAAATCAAACATTTTGTATTTACAACTTCAAAAATAAACGACATATTGTAGTTACCACCCATCCCAAGCCAAATAACCATCTACACGAGGAGGAGGAGTTTTATCGATTCCACCATCCAAGCGTAAGGAGATTCGCCATGATACACCGAAAGTACCTTTCCTGGTTGACCATTGGGCTGTTCGCCCTGGTCTCGACCGATGCCATGGCCCAGCAGGACCAGGAATTGGAAGGCGTCGACTTCGTCGCTGAAGAGGTGACCGTGACCGGATCCCGCATCAGGGGCGAAGCCGCAGAATCAACCGCACCAGTAGTCATCCTCGCCAAGACAGAAATTCAGGAAAAAGGGCTCGCCTCCATAGGCGACGTACTCCAGACCCTCACTGTCCAATCCAACGCCATCAACACCCAGGCCAATAACGGCGGCGACGGATCCACTCGGATCAGCCTCCGCGGACTGGGCTCCACCCGCACCCTCGTGCTGGTCAACGGCCGCCGTTTCGTGCCGGGTGGAACCGGGGCGAATTCGTCCGTCGATCTGAACTCCATACCGGCCTCCGTCATTGATCGGATCGAGGTGCTCAAGGACGGCGCTTCGGCCGTGTACGGTTCCGATGCCATCGGAGGGGTCGTGAACATCATCACGCGATCCGACCTGGAAGGCGTGGAGTTCGAGTACTACCAGGGGGTCTCGGGCGCTGGCGACGGTGACGTCATCGATGCAAGCGTAACCGCCGGACTGCGGAGCGGAAGGGGCAGCATCCTGTTTTCCGCGGGATACCACAACCGCAAGCCCGTCTGGACCGGCGACCGCGATTTCAGCGAGGCGGACAAGAGCTACGACTGGGGGGCGAACGACGGCACCTTCACCACCAGCGGCAGTTCGGCCACGCCCGAAGGAACCATCATCGACCGTCTGAGGCAGGAGGGCAACGCGGCCTGGCAGGCGATCGTGCAAAGAGCTGGTGAGAACGCAGGGTTTTACTTCAACGCTCCATCGGGTGGATGGCGTCCGTTCAACTCCGCCGGAAACTCCCTGGACGGTACGGGCGACCTGTACAACTACCAGCCGGAGAATTACCTGTACACGCCGCAGACCCGGTATTCCGCGTTCCTCAGCGGGAATTACCTGTTCAACGACAACCTTACCGGTTTCTTCGAGGTGTCGTATACCAACCGGCAGTCGGACCAGAAGCTGGCGCCGACCCCGCTGTTCATTATCAGCGAAGGGATCTCGGTATCGGCGGAGAACCAGTACAACGAGTTCGGCCGCGACTTCATCGACGTGCGCCGGCGGTTCGTCGAGGCGAGCAACCGCAACTTCCTGCAGGACCTCGACACCTACCGGATCGTTCTGGGACTGGATCACGAGTTCCGGGGATTTGCCGGGGACCTGGCCTTTACCTATGGGCGCACCAGCGGGACTAATGTCAACGAAGGCCGGTTCATCCGGAGCAATATCGAAATGGCCCTGGGACCCGAATCGGAATGCGTGGGAGGCTGCGTACCCCTGAACCTCTTCGGCGGTCCTGGTACGATCACCGAAGATATGCTGAAGTACATCCAGTATACCGGTATTGCAAGAGGCTATACAACGCAGAGAATACTGCAGTACAACCTGACCGGCGACCTGTACGATCTGCCGGCGGGGCCCCTTGCCGTTGCCGTAGGGGCATCGTCCCGGTGGGAAGCGGGCGGCGCGATTCCCGATCCCATTACCGCGACGGGCAACACCACGGGCAACAAGGAAGAAGCAACCGAGGGCGATTACTCGGTCCGCGCGGTCTACGCCGAGACCAGCATACCGGTTTACCAGAACGACATGGGCGGCCTGGACATTACGGCCGCCGGGCGGCTGTTCGACTACGACACCTTCGGGTCGGATTTCACGTACGAAGCAGGCGCCCGACTCGAACTGCCTCGAGGCCTGGCCCTCCGGTCGACCTTCTCGAAGGCCTTCCGGGCTCCAAGCATCGCCGAAATGTTTCTGGGCCAGAGCGACAGCTTTCCGCTGGTCAGCGATCCCTGCAGTGTCGTGGACGAAGCCGGCAATCCGCGCAACCTGACCTCGCAGCAGATGCGCAATTGCGCGTCCGCGGGGGTCCCCGGGAATTTCGAGGACACCCGGGCGCAGCTCAGGGCCAGAGTCGGCGGATCCACCGATCTCGATCCCGAGCGTGCCAACACGATGACGGCCGGTGTGGTATATCAGCCCGAGTTCATCGACAACCTGGATATCGCGGTCAGTTACTACGCCACCAAGATCGAGGATGAAATCGGCGCACTCGGCGCGGGCCTGATCCTGAGCAATTGCTACTCCCAGGACAACCCGACGGACTGTGACAAGGTCCAGCGTGACGCGAACAACCTGATCACCAATATCTTCTCGACCGCCACCAACATCGGCGAGACGGAAACCAACGGGCTGGACATCGAGCTGAATTACATCGACGACACGCCCCTCGGTCTGCTCTCGGCGCGGGTCGAGTCCAACATGCTCTTCGCCTACGACGTGTACCTGCCCGTTCCGGGCGGTTTCGAGCTGGTCGAAGGCAAGGGTTACTACGACCTGGGCGTGTTCCCGACCTGGCGGCACAACGCCAATGTCGGGCTGAAGTGGGGCCGGACGTCGGCGGGTGTGAGCTGGCAGTACACCGGCGGATTCCAGGAGTGCGAGGACGACGACTGCAAGGGCCTGTACCGCGACGACGTGGATACGACCCCGACGGTCCGGGAGGTGGACGCGAACCACCTCTTCGGCATCCAGGGGTCCTACCGGCTGTTCTCCGGGGCCGGAAGCTCCGTGATCACGGTTGGAATCAACAATGTGTTCGACTCGGCGCCCGCGGTGATCTTCAACGGGTTCCTGGGCACGTCGGACGCTTCGACGTACGACTACCTGGGCAGGTACATGTACATCAGGCTGTCCCACTACCTGTAGGCTGAACGTACGGTAAACAGACGGGTCCCGGTATTGATCGACGGACGTACACGAATATGGCTGTTGGCGGCGTGTTTATTCGTGGCGCCCACCAGTACCGGGATCCTCGCCCAGGACGCGGACGACCCGGACTCCGTCCGAATCGAATACGTCTTCGACGAACTGACGGTGACCGGGTCCAGGATCCGGGGCGAGGCGGAAGGTTCGACGGCCCCGGTGGTCATCCTGGCTCGCGAGGCGATCCGGTCCAGGGGGCTCGCCTCCGTGGGCGACGTCCTCCAGTCGCTCACAGTCCAATCCAACGCCACCAACACCCAGGCGAACTACCAGGGCGACGGGGCCACCCGCATCAGCCTCCGCGGACTCGGCGCCCACAGGACACTGGTCCTGGTCAATGGCCGCAGATTCGTGCCCGGCGGCCTCGGCGCGGACGCCGCGGTCGATCTCAATGCCCTCCCTTCCACTGTAATCGAACGGATTGAAGTACTCAAGGACGGCGCCTCCGCGGTCTACGGTTCCGACGCCGTGGGCGGGGTCGTCAACGTCATCACGCGGTCGGACCTGGACGGCGTGGAATTCGAGGCCTACCAGGGCGTATCGGGCGCGGGGGACGGCGCGGCCATAGACCTGGCTTTTTCCGCGGGGCTTGAAAGAGACCAGAGCAACATCCTGTTCTCCGCCGGATACCACGACCAGCGACCGGTCTGGACCTACGAACGAGATTTCAGCGAATCCGACAAGAGCTACAACTGGGGCAGGAACGACGGATCCTTCACGACGAGCGGCAGCTCGGCGACGCCGGAAGGCCATATCGTAGACCGGTCGGGCGCGGCGGGGAACGACGCCTGGAAGGCCGTCAACACGGCGGCGGGCGACGAGGCCGGCGACTACTTCCTCGATCCGTCCATGGGCTGGCGGCCCTTCAATTACGCGGGAAATTCGCTGGACGGTACCGGCGACCTCTACAACTACCAGCCCGAAAACTACATCTTCACGCCACAAAAACGGTATACCACGTTCCTCGGCGGCACGCACCGGTTGAGCGACCGGCTGCGGCCGTTCTTCGAGGTGGTGTACACCAACCGGCAGTCCGAACAGAAGCTCGCGCCGACACCCCTCTTTACCATCGAAGAAGGCACCCCGATCTCGGCGGACAACCGCTACAATGCCTTCGGGCGGGACTTCGTGGACGTGCGGCGCCGCTTCGTGGAGGCCGGCAACCGGATCTTCAACCAGGACCTCAGCACGTTCCGCATCGTACTGGGCCTCAGGAGCCGCCTCGCAAGCTTCGACTCGGACGTCTTCTATGCCTTCGGGCGCACCTCCGGAACCACAGTCAACCGGGGCCGGTTCATCCGGAGCAATCTCGCGAGAGCGCTGGGTCCGGACGAGGAATGCACGGGGAACTGCGTCCCCCTCGATATCCTGCACGGCGCCGGGACCATCACGCCCGAGATGCTGGCCTACATCCAGTACACCGGCGTCGCCCGGGGCTACACGCAGCAGAAGATCCTGCAGTGGAACCTGACGGGCGACCTGGCGGAGTTCACGCACGGACCGCTGTCCGTGGCCGCGGGCGTGTCGTCGCGCTGGGAGTCCGGCGCCTATACGCCCGACCCCATTACGGCTTCGGGCAACACGACGGGGTTTCGAACCGAAGCGACCGTAGGAGGCTTTTCGGTCCGCGCCCTGTACGGCGAGACCCGGCTGCCGGTTTACCACGGGAACGGCATCGGGTTTCACCTGAACGCGGCGGGAAGAGTGTTTCACTACGATACCTTCGGCGCCGGGCTGACCTATGAAACCGGAGCCGGCGTGGAATTTCCCCTGGGCCTGACGCTACGGGCCACCTACTCCGCCGCCTTCCGGGCCCCCGGCATCGCCGAGATGTTCCTCGGTGCGAACGACGTGTTTCCCCTGGTGAGCGATCCCTGCAGCGCGGTGGACGAAGCGGGCAACCCCAGGGAACTTACCTCGCAGCAGCGGCGGAACTGCGCCGCCGCGGGCATCCCGTCCGGGTTCAGGGACACCCGTGCCCAGCTGCGAGCACGGGAGGGCGGGTCGACCGACCTCGAACCGGAGCGCGCGGGGATGATTACGGCGGGCATGCGCTACCGCCCCGGTTTCGCACCGGACCTCCAGCTCGACCTGAACTACTACCGGAACCGGATCGAGGACGAGATCGGATCCCTCCCCGCAGGCGTCATCCTGAGCAATTGCTACTCGCAGGACAACCCCACCAGTTGCGGCCAGATCGTCCGGGACACCGATACGAAGCTGATCTCCCACATCGTGCAGACCAATACCAACGTCGGCGAGACCGAGACCGCCGGATTGGACCTGGAGGCCGCATACAGCGGAAACACCTCCTGGGGCATCCTGTCGGCGCGGCTGGAAGCCAACCTTCTGTTCCAGTACGACCAGTTCATTCCCGCGGCCGGCGGCACGGAAGTGATCAAGGCCAGGGGATACTACGACGTGGGCGTGTTCCCCCGGTGGCGTCACAGCGCCGCGCTGGACCTCAAGTGGCGGCGCGCCTCGGCGGGGCTCACGTGGGAGTACGTCGGTGGTTTCGTGGAGTGCGAGGACAACGACTGCAAGGGCCTGTACCGGTCTGACGTCGTCGAGACGCCGGCCTACCGGGACGTGGAGTCCAACAGCGTGCTCGGCCTTCGTGGAACGTACAGGCTGTTTACCGGGGCGGGCGGTACCGTGCTGACCCTGGGGATGAATAACGTATTCAACCAACCGCCCGCGGTGATCTTCAACGGGCTGCTGGGGACCTCGGATTTCTCCACCTACGATTACATGGGCCGGTATCTGTTCTTGCGGGTGTCGCACTTTCTGTGAGTGGCGGGCATGCTGGTCGGTTTCAGCTTCCGGCCTGTCTGATTCCCAGGGTTTCAGTTCTTCTTGTCATCGTCAGAACGGTCTGAGTCCGTAGCATCCTGCCGATCTTCTTTGCCGGCGTCATCGGAATCGTCCCCGCCGGTCTCGTCCCCGCCGGTCTCGTCCCCGCCGGTCTCGTCCGTTTCCACCCTTTCCTGATCTCTCGCGTCGCTATCCGCGGGGTCGCCATCGCCTTTGCGGTCGTCACGGTCAGGCTTGTCAGCGCCATCCTCGTCAGCCTTGTCCTCCGGCTCCTCCGAGTACCCCATCTCCACATCGTAGTCGTAGATGAACTCGTCGTCATCGGGCCAGTAGCCTCGGCCGGTGCGCTGCTCGCCGGCCGGGGTCGACGAATCCCGGGGAAGGGTCGGGGTATCGGGTTCGCCGGTGGTCAGCGCGGGCCGCTCCCCGTCACCTTCATCACCGCCGCCGCCTTCTCCGCCACCGTCACCGTTGTCATCCCCCTCCTCCTCTTCTTCCGCCTCTTCGGCTTTCCTGCGACTGCGGCCGATCAGCGCGGCGATCCCCATGCTGATGAAATACAGCACCACCAGCGGAATCGCCACGAGGGTCTGTGTGTAGGGATCGCCCGTGGGCGTTATGACGGCGGCGGCGATGAATATGACGACCAGGGCAATGCGCCACACGCGTTTGAGCACGCCGGCGTTCAGGATGCGAAGCCAGGTCAGGAAGGCCACCACGGCCGGCATCTGGAACACGACGCCCATGATGAGTACCATCTTGTTTACGAGTCCGATATAGAACCCGATGTCCCACTGGGGCTTTATGTCCGGTACATGGAGCTGCACGAAAAACCGTACCATGACCGGGATCAGGACGTAGAAAGCGAAGGCCGCGCCGACGAGGAACAGCACGCAGCAAAAGAAGATGACGAGGGGAACGTACTTCTTCTCCTTGTCGAGCAGGCCGGGGGATATGAATGTCCAGAGCTGGTAGAGGACGTAGGGCAGCACGAGGGCGAATCCCAGCAGCAGCGAGATGTTCACCCTGGCCGTGAACATGCCGGCCGGCCGGATGGCCTGAATCTCGATCTCGGTCTTGAGGTTTTCCTGGAAGGTCGGCGAAAGCAGGAAATTGATGATGTAGTCGGCAAAGGTGAAGCAGAGAACCATGCCGACCAGGATGGCGAGGACGGACTTCAGTATGGCCCTGCGAAGCTCTTCGAGATGTTCCAGGAAGGACATCTCGCCGCTGCGGCCTCTCGCTGGGGACATGACGGTTCCTCTCGCCGGTAGAAACTTCCGAACAACGGGCGGTAAGTAAGCCCGGACCGTGGTCCCTGTCAAGCAAATCCCCCGTATCCTCCGCCTCCAATGGCCTTGACGAAAGCGGGTTCCAAACTTAGTTTAGTCGAGTCGTTTCAG
The DNA here is from genome assembly GCA_009838645.1 of Gemmatimonadota bacterium. Classification (NCBI taxonomy): domain Bacteria; kingdom Pseudomonadati; phylum Gemmatimonadota; species Gemmatimonadota bacterium. The sequence continues at coordinate 63,897 of VXRC01000014.1, forward strand.
AGGATTCCGCAGAGGTTGCGGCGGGTTGCCGACCATGGATTCCGTCAGGTCACGACCCGCCGCCGGGAGCCGTCGAAGCATGGACGACAACGGGTTGGTTAGAGGCGTCATTTTGACCGCGGATCGCGATGGAGCCGGGCCTTCCGCATGGGATGGCTGCCCGGACCTGCTCCTTCCCCTGGCCAACAAGCCGCTTGTCGAACGGATGCTGTCGCAGTACGCACGGGCCGGGGTCCGGGAAACGCTGATCGCGGCCGGCCGGGACACCGCAGAGATCGCGGCGTTTTGCGGCGACGGCGCGCGGTGGGGCATGTCCCTGGCCTACCAGGATGCTCGGAACGCTCGGGATGCCCGGGACGCACGGGATGTAACGGCCGGACAGGGTCTGTGTCGGCTTATCGGTGAAGTGGCGGCGTTTGCGAAAGATGCGCCGTTTCTGATATCTACAGGTCCGCTGTTGCTGGAATCCGAGGTTTACGCGCAACTGGTTCGGTCGTACCGAGAGCACCGCCCATGTGGGATCCGTGCGGGGCGAAACGCCGGCCACACCTCCGGCACGTCGCGTGATGCCGCTGAGCATACCCGTATCTATTTGATGACGCCCCGGACCCGCGAAGTCCTGGAAAATGTAGACACCCTGGACCATACACTGAACACCCTGTTTGACGCGGCGCTGGATGAACTCGCCGGCCGCGGCGAAACCGTGCTGTATCTGGACGCCGGCCATCCGACATTCGACGTGCGATCGCCCGAGGCGTACCTGGCATCGAATGAACGGCTGCTTGCCTCAAGTCCGGAAAGCACGATGTCGGCATTGCCGGAGATCATGGACGACAACTTCTCGTCTCCGAACCTCGTGATGCGACCACCGGTGATCGTCGACGACACGGCCGAACTCGAACGTTGCCGCATCGGCCCCGGCGTCAGTATCGGCCCCGGCGTTCGAATCGGACACGGCGCGGCCATCGAACACAGCGTGATCATGGCGGACGCCGATGTCGGCGACGGCGCGACGATCTCCTATGCGGTCATCGGCAAAGACGCCGGCATCGAGAACCGGGCCATCCTGCATGGCAGCGCGGACCGTGTGATCGTCGTCCGGTCCGATTAGATCGAACGCGCGTTCCAGGCCCGCACCATGGGCTGGAACCCGGCGAACGCACGCTCACACTGCTCACACGCATAACCAAGTTACCCACATAACCATGTCCCATCTCACCATAGGCACGGCCGGCCACGTCGACCACGGCAAGAGCGCCCTGGTGGAAGCGCTGACCGGCGTTCATCCCGATCGACTCAAGGAGGAACGGGACCGGGGCATGACGATCGACCTCGGTTTCGCCTTCATGTCCCTGAGCGACGGGCGGGAAGTCCCCATCGTCGACGTACCGGGCCACGAACGTTTCCTCAAGACCATGGTCGCCGGGGTGAGCGGCATACATCTCGTCCTCTTCGTCGTGGCCGCCGACGAGGGCGTCATGCCCCAGACCGTCGAACACCTGGGCACGGTGAGATACATGGGGGTCGACGCGGGCATCGTCGTCCTGACGAAATGCGACCTGGTCGACGAAGAGTGGCTGATGCTCGTGGAGGACGACGTGAAGTCGCTCGTGACCGGCTCGTTCCTGGAGGACGCGCCGGTCGTCCGTGTTTCGTCGGTAACGGGCCAGGGGATCGGCCGGCTGAAGGAGATCATCGAAGACCGGCTGGCCGGACTGTCGGTCGAAGACGACGCGGGATACTTCCGCATGCCCGTGGACCGGGTGTTCAGCATGAAGGGCTTCGGAACGGTCATCGCCGGTACCGTCCTGTCGGGAAGTCTCTCGCGGGACTCGGACGCGGAATTGCTTCCGGCCGGGACGCCACTCCGGATCAGGGGCATGCAGACCCACAACGACACTGTGGACCGTGCCGTCAAAGGCCAACGGGTCGCACTGAACGTCTCGAATGTCAGAACAACCGACATTCAGCGGGGCGATGAGCTGGGCGCGCCCGGTTACCTGCTTCCGACCCTGATGACCGATGCCACGGTGCAGTGCCTGGAGTCTCTGGAAGAGCCGCTGAAGAACCGGCAGCGCGTTCGCCTGCACAAGGGCACGAGCGAGACCATCGGCAGGCTGATCCTGCTCGACCGGGACGAACTCGCCCCGGGCGAGACGGGTTACGTGCAGCTTCGCCTGGAGAAACCCATCGTGGCCGAACGTAATGAGCTCTTCATCATCCGGGGTTTTTCATCCATGCGTCTGCTCGGCGGAGGCCGGTTCGTGGAGGTCTATCCCCAGAAGAATCGCCGGTTCCGCCGGTCCGTACTGGACTACCTGGAAGCGGTGACCGGCGCGGAACCGGATGTCCTGATTGAACGGGTCATGGGGCACGCACACGGCGCACAGCAACTCAAGTCCATGGAGGACCTCGTTCGATTCACGAACCTGAATGCCGAAGTGCTGGAACATAGCCTGACACGGCTGGTGGAAAAGGGCGAACTCGTCCGGTTCCCGGACCACAGGTATCTGCACCGGGAAGGATACGCAGGCCTGAAGGACGAACTGGTCAAACTGCTCGAAAAGATGCACCGCACCCAACGGCTGAAGCATACGCTGCCCAAGGACGCCCCGAGGCTGCAGTTGTCCTGGGAACCTCCCGACACCGTCTATGACGGGTTGCTCAACGACCTCGACGCGGAAGGCCGGATCGTGCTGTCTAGCCGGTCGGTCCGGCTGGCCACCCACACGGTCAAGCTGAACGCCCGGGAAAAACGCATACTCGAGGCGTTCGAGGAACTGGGCGAGGCCGAACCTCCCGCTGTCTTCAACATGAACGATCTGCCGCAGGTCATGGCAGATCGGTCGATAATTGTGAAGGAATTACAGGTTGATCCGGACGCGGATATGATTAGGAGCATGGCCGGGTATGCCCTGGACCAGGAGATCTTCGTCGAGTTCGCGGACCGGCAGATCATGCATCACCATGCCCTCGAGTCGGTCAGGCGGCGCCTGGTGGCCTACCTGGAATCCCTCGGCACCGTGCGTGCGTCCGAGTTCCGCAGCCACCTGGGTATTTCCAGGGCGCACGCCACCGCGTTGCTGGACTACTACTGCGACCTGGGCGTCACCAACCGGGAGTCCGGCACGCACAGGCTGGCGCAAGGGGACTGAAAAAGAATACAGAAGCAACACACAGGGGAGTGTATGGGTTGCTGGTGCACCTCACGGACTTCAAATCCGATGGCGGGCCCTAAACAGGTCCGTGGTGGGTTCGATTCCCACACGCTCCCCCCAGAATCCGCATCACGATTGATATAAGTTGAATACCGAACCTCCGCCGGCTGCACCTACCTCGATTTACTCGCCGCCGCCTTCTCCTCCGTTATGGGTATCCACCGCGAACCGGGACGCTCGTGTCAACGGTCTTCCCAGTGTTGTTCCGGGTGGTACTTGATGGTGAAAACTACCGTTGTAGCGGAAAGATTGTGAATATAACTTAAAGTTTTGTGAATTTAATATGATGATCTGTTCATATCGTGTAGATTCAATGTGATCATCAGGTCAGGACCAGGATGGTCGTATTCGGCTGGCCGCGGGCGATGCCGGTTCAGCCGATCGGCAGTGCGACTTCGAAGAACGTGCATACAGAGGAGCAGATCAATGCCGAACGCTGACAGGTTAGAGGAAAGTAACAGGAAGTTGCAGCAGCAGCTTTCAAAACTGAGCGAGGTCAGCCTGCGCATCAGCGAAAGCCTTGACGTCAACACGGTCCTGCAGGAGGTCGTCGCGGGAGCCTGCGCGCTGACCGGTGCAAGGATGGGCGGTATCACCATGATCGACGAATCCGGACAGTTACTGGACTTCGTCGCCCATGGCCTGAGTGAACGTGAGCATCGCGAACTGTTGGATCTGCCGCGCGGGGCCGAAATCTGGGAGTACTTGAAAGGCGTTTCGCAGCCGCTCCGGTTAAAGAACATGTCTGCTCACTTCGACTCGCTCGGCCTGGCCAGTCATCCGGTGATGGATCGTGCGCTTCTGGGCGTGCCGATTCGCCACCAGGGCTCCCAGGTAGGCTTCTTCTACCTGCTCGACAAGGAATCCGGGCAGCAGTTCACCTCGGAAGACGAGCGGATCATTTCAATGTTCATTTCCCAGGCCGGCGCGGCGATAACAAACGCCAAGAAGCACCGTGATGAACAACAGGCCAGAGCAGACCTGGAGGCACTGATCGACACCTCACCCGTCGGCGTCGTCGTGTTCGACGCGCGAACCGGAAAGGCCGTGTCGTTCAATCAGGAGTCGCGCCGAATCGTCGGCGACCTGGAGACCCCGGGAGTGTCGATTGTGGATCTGCTAGATGTGATCAACGTGAAGCGTGCGGATGGGCGTGAAATCGAACTGGAGGAATACACGCTGGTTCGGCTGCTGCGCGAGGCGACAACCGTTCGCGCCGAGGAAATCGTACTTGAGGTCCCCGATGGCAGAAAAGTCACGACGCTGATCAACGCCACGCCCATCGTATCGGAGCAGGGCGAGGTACAGTCGGTCGTAATCACCATGCAGGATATGACGCCGCTGGAAGACCTGGAACGCCAACGGGCCGAGTTTCTGAGCACGGTGAGCCACGAAATGAGGGCTCCGCTTGCATCCATCAAGGGTTGCGCGGCCACGGCCCTCGGAAACGCTTCCGTACTTCAGCCAGCGGTATCTCAACAGTTTTTTCGAATCATCGACGCGCAGGTCGACAATCTGAGCGAGTTGATCGGCAATCTGATGGACGCGGCGCAGATCGAGACGGGTTCGCTCTCCGTATCTCCTGAGCCGGCGAACCTGGCGGTCATCGTGGACCAGGCCAGAAGCGCGTACCTCAGCAGTGAGCATCGCCAGACCGTCCAGATCGACCTGCCGCCGGATCTTCCGAGAGTGCGGGCGGACCAGCAGCGGGTCGTACAGGTGCTGTGCAATCTCCTGTCCAATGCCGCGCGTCACTCGCCCGACTCGTCCACCATTACCGTGCAGGCCGAGCTGAAGGACTACCAGGTGGAGGTGTCGGTAGTTGACGAAGGCAGGGGCATTCCCGCGGAACGGCTTCCTCACCTGTTCAGGAAGTACGCCCGGAGCGGCCGCGACGAAGCGGGATTGGGATCGGGCCTGGGCCTGTCCATCTGCAAGGGGCTGGTGGAAGCTCATGGAGGGCGCATCTGGGCCGAGAGCGAGGGGATGGGGCTCGGAACGCGGTTTACTTTCACGATACCCGCGGCCGAAGAGGTCCCGGCGAGTGCCGCGGCCGCACCGGACGGCAGGCTTGCCGATTCCTCACCCTCCGGTGGTCAACATCCGAGCATACTCGTCGTGGATGACGACCCGCAGGCATTGGGATATATCAGGGGTATTCTGGTGAACGCGGGTTACAATCCTATACTGACCGGAGAGCCCGAACAAGTCGAAAACCTGGTCAACGACCGGCAGCCGGATCTTGTCTTGCTCGATCTGCTGTTGCCCGGTACCGACGGTATCGAATTGATGCAGAACGTGACGGCGCTGTCGGAGCGTCCGGTGATCTTCCTGTCGGCGTACGGCAGGGACGAGACGATCGCCAAGGCGCTGGAGATCGGTGCGGCGGATTACGTGGTAAAACCGTTCTCGCCGACGGAACTGATCGCTCGGATCCAGGCCGCGCTGCGCAAGAACGCCGGACCGCCCGCACCATTTCAGGTTGACGATCTGGTCATCGACTATGATGATCGAAGGGTTGTCCTGGAGGGCAGGCCGTTGATCCTGACGGCCACCGAGTACGACGTGATCCGGGTTCTTTCGACCCGTGCCGGCAAGGTGGTCAGCTACGACCAGCTCCTGAGGAACGTCTGGCAGTCGCGCAATTCAGGAGACCTGAGGGTTGTGCGGTCCATCGTCAAGAATCTCAGACGCAAACTGGGTGACGAAGCAGGTAACCCCCGGTACATCTTTACCGAATCCCGCGTCGGTTACCGGATGGCCAAACCCGAGCAGGAACAGAACAAGGAGTAACCCTTGACCCAGCAGTCCGGTCAACCTCAGGCACGTTCAGCCGAACCGGAAACGCAGCCGGGCATGCCCATGGAAATCCTGGGCATGTACCTCTTCATCGCCAGCGAACTCATCATCTTCATCACGCTGCTGTTCATCCTGTTCTGGCTACGGTCCGGTCTTGTGGCGGACTGGCCCCCGCCCGACCAGCCTCGCCTGCCCATCGGGATCACGGGCATAAACACCGTGTTTCTTCTGGTGAGCGGTTACTCCATGCACCGGGCGTACCGGGCCGTGAAGCGGAACGCGTCCCGCCAGTTGACGCGTTGGCTGATGGTCACGTGCGTGCTGGGCGTCGTATTCCTCACGGTGCAGGGGTTCGAATGGATCCGGCTGATTCAGTTCGGGTTGAGCATGACCTCGAGCCTGTACGGCGCCATGTTCTACACGATCATCGGGCTGCATGCCGTCCACGTGCTCGCAACCGTCCTCGTACTGTTATACCTCTGGGTCCGGTCCTCCGCCGGCGCATACACCCGGGAAAAGCACACCGGCGTGGTGCTGGGCTACATGTTCTGGCTCTTCGTCGTCCTCATCTGGCCCATCCTCTACGTACTGGTCTACCTGGTGTGAAGCACGCAACTGAACGTGAATGGACCGGTCGACATCGAGCGTGCTCCTAACGGCTCAGCGTCGTCAGCATCCCTTCGACGTTTCCAAGACGACCATTCATGTCGTGCATTTCTTTTCTAATGTCATGAATTTCGTTTCTCACGTCACCTATCTCATTTCTTACGCCCGCAACGTCCATTCGCACGGAACTTATCTCTTTCTTCAACTCGTTTCGCAGCTCTTCTCTACCGTTCTTTGCTTCCCGCCAGAAGAAAATAAAAGCACTCAACATGACGGCCGGTGTAATCACCAGTTGTGCGACTTCCATTTGCGCCCTCCATTTCGACTTCGCCTGCGTGTATTGATCTACTCCATTGGATGTTGTCTTCGGCAGTCCGCCTGACGGACCCTGCAATCCGCCTGGTGTGTGGAATGCCCTTAACTAAAAGAAGAGTAGAAATACCTCGCTGCGACCTCGAACTTAAATTCAACTCCGTCACCCAAAGTCAGAAGTCCGCAATGGAAGTCAGGTAGTCGAAGCTCTGGCGGGCGGCGTCTTCGGGTTCCATGAGCTCGGCAAAGGCCTGGTGCACGGTCACGTAGCCTTCGTATCCGATCTCTTCGAGCGTCCGCATGATGACGGGAAAGTCGATCCCGCCCGTTTCCTGTAGGGGCACCGGATCGTGGGGCGCGGGACCTCGCACCCAGGTGTTCAGGGTCATGGACCCATTGGGGTTCAGCCGGTGATTCTGCAGGTAGACGTTGAAGAGCCAGGGCTCGAACCGCCTGATCGTTTCCGGTCCGTAGTCCTGGCCGCACAGGTCCAGATTGGCCGGTTCATAGATGATGCCGAAGTTCTCGCGTCCCACCTGCTTCAACATGGAGACGGACTCCTCCACGGTTTCGAACAGGCTGCGGGTGTGGGACTGATGGGCAAGCCGGATATCCCGCTCGGCCGCCTCGTCCGAAGCCCACCGCGCCCAGGCGATGTCCTCCTCCGTCTTCATGCCAATCCGAATCAGGTCGGCGTCCAGCAATTCGGCCAGGTCCAGGTAGGGCGTGATGTTCCGGAGGGCGTCCGGGGCGTGTTCGTCGTTCGCGGGTATGGGGATGTCTCCCGTAATCATGGAAACGGGCAGACCCCGATCGTCGAGTACCTTCCGAACCGCGGTGATCTGTTCAAGCGGCGACTTTATGCCTGCCTGGGACGCCCGCATGCACATGGCGGAGTATCCGATCTCCCGGGCAAGGTCGGCCAGGTGCTCCATGGACCGGTTGGCTTCTTCCTTATTCAAGACGGATTCGGCGACCCGTACGGACAACGAGAGTTCCATGATCGAGAACCTTTTCATGTTGAAGGGTGACGTGGCTAAACCTGCGGTCTAACGCAGCTGCACTTCGGAACCGCCCGGCAATTCGTGGCCAGCACAGGCCAGCACCTGGGCGGTGAAACGATACGTGAGGCCCCAGAGCACGGGGCCTTCGCCATCGAGGAGATCGATGGCGCATACTTCCCTTGCTCCCCATTCGCCCTCGACCGTGGTCGTAACGTACCGGTTTTCATCCATCAGATCGGCGAGCGGGAGCCAGAACGCGTTTCGTATCTCGTGGTTGAGGGTCGGATCGGACCCGTTCGCCAGGTAGAACACGAAACCGGCGACGTGCACCTTGCCGAGATGGGTCGCCTGGTCGTCGAGGCGGCAGACGAAATCCGCATAGTCGAGATCGATAGCCGTTTCTTCCCGCGTTTCCCGGATGGCCGTGTGCCGCGGGCTTACATCGGAAGCATCGATCTTCCCACCGGGAAAGCTGACATGGCCGGACCAGGGATCGCCCTTCCGTTGCGCACGCTGGAGGAAGAGCAATTCCGTTCCTCCAACCGCTGCGCGGAGAAGGACCGCAACGGCCGCCGTTAGCGCGCCGGATTCAGGATCGAGCAGCCTGCTGCGCCTGTTTCGCAGCTTTTCGACCAGGTTTTCTGCCTGCATCAAAGCACCGTCCAGGACCGGGCGAACACGACCTGGTTGCGCGGATGATCGGCCCGCTGGCCGGGACGCCTGTTTCCCAGGTTGGCATCGATGACCGGCCGGTTCTCCGCGCTGCACGCGGAATCGTCGATAACCATACCGTCCTCGTAAAACGTGATACCCAATGCTTCACGGACGCGGCCCGACGTGTTGGCCCGCGCGCCATGAACGACCCAGTGACTGTGCAGGGTCGCGTCGCCAGCGGGAATCTCCTCTTCCACGACCGGAATCCGGTTCGATCGGACATAGTCGTCGAAGAACGACTCCGATGCGCGGTGTATCCCCCTGGGACCAATGACGCCATCCCGGTGCGTACCGCTGGCGAATCGTGGCGGGCCCATGTCGATCGTGGTATCCACGAGGGGGATCCACATGGTCAGCACGTGGTCCGAGCGCAGCGGCCAGTGTGGACCGTCCTGGTGCCATGGCGTGATCCAGCTTTCGGGTTCCTTGAACATGGCCTTATCGTAGTAGATGCGGACCGCGTCCACGCCCATCAGGTCGGCCGCGATCCGTCCGAGCCGCGGCGATTGGATGAACCGCGCGACGACCTCGTGCGCCTCCCTCAGGTTGAACGTCTGCATAAAGACCTGGGAGAAGTCGTCTTCCGTGCGGTCGGCCATCCTGGCTGTCCCGGCGAACCGATCGGAAGTGACCGACCTAAGCGCCCCGCGAAAGGCCGCGATCTCTTCCTTTGTACAGATGCCCCGAAGATGCACATGACCGTTTTCACGGTACCGCCGCACGTGTTCCGCGGACAGAGGGTACGGTGACGCATGTCCACCAACCTTGGTGCGATCAACCGCAGTCATGGCAGTAGATCCTTTCGACCGGCTTGATACCCCAACCGGGACACCTCAACCGGGACGTTCCGACCGGGACACCTTAACGGAGACGTTCCAACCCGGTCCGGGCACCGGTCAACTAACAGACAGCAACCTGGATGTCAAGGGGTTTGGGCCGTCACTGGGGGCGCGGAAGGTCGGTCTAGTGATCTGAAACCGGGGACGTTTTTCACGCATTTGACGTTTACCGGAGAACACGCTGCGTCCATTCGATTGGTCCCCGCCCGGTCCCCGCCCTTGACAGGTCGTGCCGGTTAATCTTTATTTGGAAGGACGCGGCGGGACTGCTTGAACGTCATGGGTCCGCCGCGATTACCGTTTATGAAGGCCGTCTGGCGTAACACGGATAGTGAAGCCGGATGGCCAGGCCTGGAGCACGCCATGGAAGAGAACGGCCCGATCCTCGAATTCGAAAAACCGATCTACGAGCTCGAGAAGCGCATAGAGGAAATGAGGAACTATGCGGTGACCGAGAACCTCGACGCCCTGGCCGACGAGATCCAGCGCCTGGAAGAGGAAGTGGCCCGCCAGCGGCGGAAGACCTATTCCAACCTGACCCGGTGGCAGCGCGTGCTCATCGCCCGCCATCCGAACCGACCCCACACGCTCGACTACATCAACGGGATGATGGAGGATTTCGTCGAACTGCACGGCGACCGGTCCTTCGGGGACGACAAGGCCATGGTCACCGGACTGGCGAAGATGGATGGCCGGTCCATCGCCGTTGTAGGTCATCAGAAGGGGAAGAACACGAAGGAAAACGTGATGCGCAACTTCGGCATGGCCGGTCCCGAAGGATACCGCAAGGCCCTGCGCATCATGAAACTGGCCGAGAAGTTCGACATGCCGGTCCTGTCCCTCGTCGACACGCCCGGGGCCTATCCCGGCGCGGGCGCGGAAGAGCGGGGCCAGGCCGAAGCCATCGCCCGGAACATCTACGAGATGGGCCGCCTCCTCGTGCCGATTATCGTCATGGTGATCGGCGAAGGCGCCAGCGGCGGCGCCCTGGGCATCGGCGTGGGCGACCGGGTCATCATGATGGAGAACGCCTGGTATTCGGTCATCAGCCCCGAACCCTGTTCCACCATCCTGTGGAAGGATCAGGAGAAGGCGGCTGCCCGCAAGGCCGATTGCGCGGAGGCCCTGCGGCTTTCGGCTACCGACCTGCTCCAGTTCGGCGTCATCGACGAAATCGTGCCCGAACCCTTCGGTGGCGCGCACCGCGACCACGAAACGGCCATTTCGAACGTCAGAAAATCCATCCTCAAGGCGTTGCACGAGGCGGGCGCACAGTCCGTCGAGGAACGCCTGGAAGCCCGGCTGGAGAAGTACAGCAGCATGGGCGCCTTCGATGTAGCACCTGCCGCGGACGACCCGTCGTAAGTCGGAACCCGGGAGCGGGATTCTTGCTAAATGCCATCACAGGCGGCTCGATCATCAACGGGAAGGGCGCGGCGCCCATTCCCGACGGGCTGATCCTCGTGGACGGCAACCGGATCCAGGCCGTCGGTTCCCGCGACAGCCTTTCCATTCCCGGCGACGCAGAGGTCGTCGACCTCGGCACGGCCACGCTGCTTCCCGGCCTTATCGATACCCACGTACATCTCGTCATGAACGCGCGGGAGGACTGCGTCACCTCCCTGGCGCACAAGAGCGCCGTGGAGTCCGTGGTCGAGGCCGCCGGGAACGCCCGACGGGCCTTGCGGGGCGGGGTGACGACCGTTCGGGACTGCGCCGACGTGTTCGGCGTGACGCTGACCCTGAAGCGGGCCATCGACAGGGGTCACCTGGACGGCCCGCGCATACTCGCCTGCGGCCTGCCCATTACCACGACGGCGGGGCACCTTAACTACATGGGGATCAGCGCGGACAGCACGGAGGAGGTGCTGAAGGCCGTGCGCACGGTGGTCTCCATGGGCGTGGACTGGGTCAAGGTCTGTGCCACCGGCGGGGGGCTGACTCCGGACAGCAACGTGCGCCGCGCCCAGTATTCGGCGGAGACCCTGACGGCTCTGGTTAAGGACGCCCATCGCCTGGGCAGGAGAGTCGCCGCCCACGCCCACGGGACCGAAGGCATTCTGAACTGCGCCATAGCGGGCACCGACAGCATCGAGCACTGTTCGTGGATGGGGGAGGAAGAGGGACACCGATACGATGAGGCGGCGGTCGACCTGATGCTGAAGAAGGGCCTTTACGTTAGCCACACCATCACCGGACCGAGGACCGGTTCGTCGGAAGAAGTTGATGATTTGATGAACAGCGAGTACGGCGAACGATACGCCTTGCTGCGGCGGACGCTGGAGGAAGGCGTCCGCATGGTCATCTCCAGCGACGCGGGTGTCCCGGACACCCGCTTCGAGGATTTCGGCGGGAGCCTCGTCATCGCCGTCAAGTGCTGCGGCTTCTCGCCCATGGGCGCCATCATCGCTTGCACCAGCCGGGCCGCCGAGATGCTGGGTATGGCCGACCGGGTCGGATCCCTGGAACCCGGCAGGTTTGCGGATATCCTTGCGGTCGATGGAGATCCGCTGCAGGACATCAGCGCCATCCGCCGGATCGTCGGCGTGTTCAAGGACGGCCGGCGGTTCGTGTGAACCGAAAGACGCGCCCGGGCGGCGGTGGGATGCTACGCGAGCGTACGAGGCCTCAGCGCACCCTGACCACTGAACCTTTCGAGACCGAACAGGCTCGTGTCGACGGGCGGCGCTTCGTCGAACAGCCGTGCGGCCAGGATCTCGCCCAGCACCGGGCCGAACTTGAACCCATGGCCCGAAAACCCTGCCGCCAGGACCACGTTCGCATGATCGGGATGACGGTCCAGGATGAAGTGGTAGTCCGCCGAGTTGGTGTACAGGCAGTGTTTCACCGCGACGGGATCCCGGGACAGGTGGGGACATCTGCGCCCGATGAATTCCCGCACCGCCGCAAGATTGGCGCCGTCCACGACTTCGGGGTCGTCCGCCTCGACGACCCGGCCGGTCCGGTGGCAGCCGGCCTTGACGCCCGGTACCCGCACCTGGGGCACGCAGTAGAAGGGATCGGGTGTGTGATAATCGATCACGTTGGGCATGGCGCCCGCTTCATGCGGGACCGATCCGGCCTGTGGAAAGTAGGCCAGCAATTCCCGCGTCACCACGAGGTCGACGTCGATCCCCAGCACGTTCAGCCACCGGTCCGACCAGCTGCCGGTTGCCAGCACGAGGCAGGCACCTGACCAGGTCCGTCCGTCCGTCGCCGTGACCTCGACGCGCCCGTCAGACGGGACGATCGAAGCGACTTTCGTCTCCGTAAGGGCGTCCACGCCGTCTTCCCGGACGCAGTCCCACAGACTCCGCACCACCTCGTCGGCGAAGAGCACCGCGCTGTCGGGTTGGTAGATGGCTTCGCTGTGCGGTGGCAGGCTTAGCTGGGGGAAACGGCGCGCAAAGGAAGGACTGGCCAGTCGTTCATAGGGGAGTTCGCAGTCCCTCAGTCGGGTCTCCAGCGTCTCCAGCACCTCCGCGCCGGCAGGCGCCAGGTTGCAGATGCCGGTCCGTCTGAACACCGGCCTTCCCAGGCGTTTCGCGAGATCCTCCCAGGCCCGGAAGGCGCGCGACGCCATTTCTACGTACACGTTCTCTTCGTAGTCGAAACGGATCATCCGGCTGTCGCCGTGCGAACTGCCGTGTTCGTGGACGGGTGCGTACCGTTCAAGCAGGAGGACGCTCAGCCCGCGGCGGACCAGCACGTAGGCCGTCGAGACGCCCACGACGCCTCCGCCGACCACGATCGCGTCGTAATGCACGGACTTTGCGGACCGCGGACTCACGACAGGCCCCTTGTCGCGCGGAGCAAGGTCTCCTGTACGAGCAGTTCGTGGGAAAGGGGACGGTCCGGCGGCTGCTCCCCGGAGATGGTCTTCAGGAAGGACGCCAGTTCGAGGTCGTACAGCGCCTGGCGGCTGCGGCCCGCAACGGGCACACGGGACTCGCCCGCGGGGTACCCTTCCCGGGATTCGGCCAGGACCAGCCGGATTTTCGTACCCGGTTCGAAGGGTTCGATGAGAATGGCGCTGCCCTCCGTTCCGTATACCTCGTAGCGGCGGGCGGGCGGAGACGGTTCCATGGCGGCGATATCTACGGTGGCCATGGCGTGCTCGTATTCAAACACCCCCAGGCCGTTATCCGCGAAAGCGGGGACTTCCCCTGTTTCGTTGCGCAGAAACGCGGTCACCCTGGACGGCCGGCCCAGGGTCCAGACCACCTGGTCGAGCATGTGGCCGGCCAGGTCGAAGAATATGCCTCCCCGGTGGGCGCTGATCACTTCGCGGGAAGAAACGGGGACGTTGGTCGACATGTGTGCCCGGATCGAAAACACGCTGCCCAGCGTGCCCGACCGGGCCCAGTCGGCGATCTTGCGGAACCCGTCGTGATACCGGAACATGTACCCCATCTGCACCTGCAGGTCCGCCTTTTCGGCAAGGCCGACCACCCGCTGCCAGCCTGGCCAGTCGTCGCCGGCGGGCTTGTCGTACCAGGCATGCTTGCCGGCGCGGACGATCTCCTCGGTCTGGACCAGGCTTTCGGCGTTGCGGCCTTCCGAAGCCACGGCAACGATAGCCGGATCACCCAGCATGTCCTCCACGTGGTCGAACCATCGAACGTCGGCATAGGGCCCGTCGGCATGCTCCAGAACGGACCTTCGCCCCGCATCCGGCTCATAGACCCCGACGCACTCGACATCGGGATGGGTCGACATGGATTGAAGCTTGCCGGCGGCATGCCCGTGACCGGTGCCGTACTGTGCCATGCGTATCGCCATTTGGGGTTCCTTTAGTCATGTGGAATCGTATCGTGCCGGTGTTTCCGGGAAGTAATCAACGGTCGTGGTATCGTCAAGCGAAATCGGATGGACATCAGGCTTGACAACAGGCTTGACATAAGATGCGGTTTCCGCTACGTTCGCTCCAATCTTTCCACAAACCGGGAGCCGAAGCGTGTCCCTGACCCAGGCACAGATCGACGAGTTCAGAGCGGCAGGATTTCTCAACGTCGGCCGCGTTTACAGTGATGAAGAAGCCGATACGTTGCGGGGTCGCCTCATGACGGTCATCGCGGGCACATCTCGCGGCAAGGCCGAGGCGGTTCGAAACATAGCCGGCGAGGAAATGGAGGCGGAACGGGACGTGGTGATTCAGGTGGTCAACACCTGGCAGGCGGACGTCGGATTCCGCGACCACCTCTACCACCCGGAGATCTGCCGCATGGCCTGCGAACTCATCGGTACCGACGTGCTGCGGGTGTGGCACGACCAGATCCAGTACAAGCCGCCCCGGCGCGGTGGGGCCACGGACTGGCACCAGGACCATCCCTACTGGCCGATCATCCAGCCCGCGGACCTGGTGAGCGCCTGGGTGGCCCTGGACGACGCCACCGTCGAGAACGGATGCATGCGCATGGTGCCGCGCAGTCATCATTGGGGACCCCACAAGGGCGGCACGATTGGGACGAACGAAGACGGCTTTACGCCGGAACCCGACCGGTCCCTCATCCCGGACGACGAAAAGATCGAGATCGTCCCCTGCGAGGTAAAAAAGGGCGAATGCATGTTCCACCACTGCCTGACCTGGCACGGCAGCCCGCCCAATCCGTCCGACAACGGCCGGCCGGCCATCGCTGTGCACTACATGCCCGGTTGGACGAGGTACCAGCCCACCCGGACCCATATCATGGAGCGCCGGGTCGACGTCGAACCCGGTGAATTGCTGACCGGCCATTACTTCCCCACTGTGTGGGATCACGGCCCGGTCGAACCGCCGGCGCACTGGTCCGAGGAAACTCCGAGCGGCGGACAACGCCGGGAAACGGGTTGAATCCGTGCCAGAAACATCGGAACTAGCCAGAAACGTCCACACCGCTTCCCGTCCTGGCGCACTGCGCATCACCGACCTGCGCACCGTGACGATCGGTGCGTCAACGATCATCAGGCTCGATACCAACCAGGACATCCACGGCCTTGGAGAGGTGCGGGACGGCGCCAGCAAGACCTACGCCCTGGCCCTCAAGTCGCGCGTCCTGGGCGAAAACCCCTGCGACGTCGACAGGATCTTCAGGAAGATCCGCCAGTTCGGCCACCACGCCCGGCAGGCCGGCGGCGTCTGCGCCATCGAGATGGCCCTCATGGACCTCGCGGGCAAGGCCTACGGCGTGCCGGCCTATCAACTCGCGGGCGGCAAATTCCGAGACCGCATTCGCATATACTGTGATACGACGTCGACCCCGGATGCCGAAGAGATGGGCCACCGCCTGAAGGAACGCATGGACCGGGGGTTCACCTTTCTGAAGATGGACGTGGGCATCGGGCTGCTGAAGGACATACCCGGTACCCTGTCGGCCCCTTCCGGGATGTTGGACACCCTGCACATCATGCATCCGTTCACGGGCATCCGGCTGACGGACAAAGGCATCGGCCTGCTGTCGGATTATGTCGCCGGGGTGCGGGACATTATCGGTTACGAGATCCCACTGGCCATCGACCACTTCGGGCACATCGGCGTGGAGGACTGTATCCGCCTGGGCAAGGCGCTGGACCGGTACAACCTGGCCTGGTACGAGGACATGGTTCCCTGGCAGTTCACCGAGCAGTACGTCCGCCTGCGCGACGCCTGCGACACGCCGATCTGCACGGGCGAGGACATCTACCTCCGGGAAGGGTTCATGGACCTTTTCGAAAACCGGGCCATTTCGGTGTGCCATCCCGATCTGGCCACTTCAGGCGGGATACTGGAAACCAAGAAGATCGGCGATACGGCCCAGGATTACGGCATCTCCATGGCCCTGCACATGTCCGCCATGCCCGTCGCCCAGATGGCCAGCGTGCACTGCGCCGCGGCCACGGAGAACTTCATCGCCCTGGAACACCACCACGTGGACGTGCCCTGGTGGGACGACCTGGTGTCCGGCCTGCCGAAGCCGGCGGTCCAGGACGGGTTCATGACGGTGCCGGACGCGCCGGGCCTGGGGATCGAACTGAACGAAGAGGCCATACGCGAGCACACAAGCGAGAAGGATCCCGGTTACTTCGAACCCACCGACGAGTGGAACGAGTTACGGTCTCACGACCGCCTGTGGAGCTAGGTGGATCGACCGCAGTTCCGAAGGAGCGAAACGATGTCCATACCCGTTGTCGGGGCCGCGCCCGAACCCTTTGAACCTGAACCCCGCCTGGCGCTCACCGAAGCGCAACGGCAACAGTTCGACGAAGACGGATTCATCCTGATCGACGACGCCCTCTCGCCGGACCATGTCGACCGGTTGATCGGCGTCGTCGACGCACTTTACGAAAAGCACCGCAAGGCGCATGGGACCTCTCCGGACGCCGCGTACCAGATCCGCAATGCTCTGGCCCACCACGAGGAGCTTTTCGCGTTGATCGAATACCGGAAGATCCTGCCGCTTGTCGTGGACGTCATGGGCGTCAACATCCAGATCCGTACGTCTCACGTGGACGTCCGGCCGCCTATGATAGACCACGTGGAGGGTGAGCTGGGGGTGGCGGGCGGATTCTTCCCCTGGCACTCCGACGCCCCCAACTACGGCTACCCGGTCACAAACGGCATCATCCCGTTCCTGGAGGTGAAGGTCGGGTACTACCTCACCGATCTCACCGAGCACAACAGCGGCGCCATCTGCGTGGTGCGCGGCAGTCATCTCTGTTCGCCCCGCCTGATTCACGATCCGGATTACCACATCGACCCAGAGGATATCGTCGAGGTGAACGTCCGTCCCGGGACGGCCATGGTCTGGCGCACGGCCCTGTGGCACTGCCTGACGCCCAACCTGTCCGACCACTCCCGGAAGTGCCTCTACTACGGTTACAATTACCGCTGGGCGCGACCCGGAGATTACGACCGCCAGGACGCCGAACTGCTGGCCCGGTGTACGCCGGTTCAGCGGCAGCTGCTGGGCTCCAATACCACGGAGGATGGCGTAGTCTACCAGGACGGCGACCCAGCCCATCCAGCTTCCAGGTACTGGCGCCCCGAACCCGGTGACGTACCCCTGGAAGCATGGGCGGAAGGACAGATGAAGAAAAAGAGAGCCAGGGAATGGAGGCGATGGAAGCGGAAGAACGCCCTGCCAGTCGGCGCTGTGGGTGCGCCATTGGCGCAGGGGGATCATCCTGGGCGTCCCGGAGCGAGCATGAAGTAGGCGAAGCAGGAGGCAGCCATGACCGAAGCCGAAATCTTCGAATTCGACCTCAACGGCTACATCATGTACCGGAACGTGCTGACCCCGGACCAGGTCGACCATATGAACGGGGTGCTCGATCAGCACCTCACCGATGAATCCTACAATTTCCGTTTCCTGGAACTCGACCCCATGTTCATGGAGGTCATGGCCCTGCCCCGGACGCTGAACATCCTGAAAACGATGATCGGTGGTTGGATGCGCCTGGACCACGCTTACGGGCTCCAGATGGATACACGCTCCGAGGAGCGGGGCGATGTCAGGCCAAACCTCCACGGCGGTCCGCTGGAAGACAACGGCGAACACCACTACCAGTGGTTCAACGGAAAGATGTACAACGGGCTGACTGTCGTCATGTATGCGCTCAAAGACGTCAACTCCGGCGACGGCGGCTTCATTTGCGTGCCGGGGAGCCACAAGACCAACATGGACTTCAAGCCGGCGGTGGACTCGCATATCGTCGTCAATCCAACCTTCAAGGCCGGCGATATGCTGATCTTCACGGAAGCGCTGGTCCACGGGACCGATACGTGGACTTCGCCTGACAGGCGGCGCTCACTGCTCTACAAATACTCGCCCGGACATTCCACGTGGGCCATACCGGAGAACTGGGAAAAGCTGCAGGCGCTCGCCGCCAACGACCTGCAGCGCGACCTGCTCAGAGCGCCCAGCATCGAGGGCCGGACGCCGGTGGAAATACCGGATGCGTGAGGAGACCCATGACCGAAGCCGAAATCTTCGAATTCGACCTTAACGGATACATCGTCTACAAGGACATGCTGACCCGCGGCCAGGTCGACCATATGAACGGGATCCTGAACGAACACATCCCCAATGAGACACAC
>VXRC01000014.1:82543-107859 GCA_009838645.1 Gemmatimonadota bacterium
CCAGGTCGACCATATGAACGGGATCCTGAACGAACACATCCCCAATGAGACACACCAGTTCCAGTTTATCACGCTCGACCCGGTATTCATGGAACTCATGGCCCATCCCGGTACGCTTCGTATCATCCGCACGATGATCGGGGAATGGATGCGGCTGGACCACGCTTACGGGATTCAAATGGACCGGTTGACCGTGGAGCGGGGACACGTAAAACCCAACCTGCACGGCGGGCCGAGGCACGATCACGGCGAACACCAGTACCAGTGGTTCGACGGCAAGATGTATAACGGACTGATCGTGGTCATGTACGCCCTCGAGGACATCAACCCGGGCGACGGCGGGCTCATTTGCGTGCCGGGCAGCCACAAGTCGAACTTCCGGTACCGGCCGCCCGTCGATTCCCACCTGGTCGCGAACCCGTCCTTCATGGCGGGAGACATGCTCATCTTCACGGAAGCACTGGTCCACGGCACCACCACGTGGACTTCCGACCAGCGGCGGCGCGCGCTGCTGTACAAGTTTTCACCCGGATATTCCGCCTGGGTTTCCTCCGATGGACTGAACGATGTACGTGCCATAGCCGCCAACGATGTTCAGCGCGACCTGCTTCGTCCGCCGAGTGTCGGCAAGCGTACGCCCGTAGTGATCCCGGAAGGGTGAGTAGAACTGCAGTGCCGAATAACCGGAGACTTAATGATGAACGTGCGGGATGAGTATCGTTACAACCGGCTGACCTGGGAGGACATGAACGGGGCGATCGCCATGCAGAAGGTGGTGGTCCTGCCCACGGGTTCCACCGAGCAGCACGGCAAGCACCTGCCCCTCGACACGGACGCCTTTCTCGTCGAATCGGTCTGCCACGAACTGGGGCGGCGCATACCCGACCGGGTCCTCGTCTTGCCCACGGTCTCCTACGGGCTGAACCTGCACCACATCGACTTCCCGGGCACGATCCACATTGAGCCCGAGGTTTTCATCGCCTTCTGCGTGAACATCACCAAGAGCGTGGCCTACCACGGCTTCGAGAAGATCCTGATTGTGAACGGCCATGGCTCCAACGCGCCGCTGATCGACCTGATCGCCCGGAAGACGGTGCTTGCCACGGAGTCGCTGTGTTTCGCCGCCAACTACTTCACCTTCCTGATCGATGCCTTCAACGAAGTCAGGGAATCGGAGGTGTTGGCCCATGCCGACGAACTGGAGACCTCCCTGTACCTGCACCTGGCCGGCGATCGCGTAAAGATGGACAAGGCCGCTCCGGACATGGACCGGGTAGGGAAGTACTTCTCCTCCGACAGCACGGGGACGGTGCGATTCAACGATTTCTGGGGAAGATGGACGGGCCTGGGGGTCCACGGCGACCCGACGCCGGCGACGGCCGAGAAGGGCAGGATCATCTTCGATGCGTCCGTGGAAGGCCTGATCGAGCTGGTCGACGATATCAAGCAGTGGCCGATCGAGCAGCGTAGCGATCAGCACACGGGGCCGGTGCAGCGCGGGATCCGGTGGTGAATCCCTTTAGTAGCTCAGGAATCCCCCGTCCACCAGCCACGTAGCCCCGGTAACAAAACTCGCCTCGTCGCTGGCCAGGAACACGGCTACGCGGCCGATTTCCTCCGGCGTTCCCCGGCGATCCAGGGGGGTGTCCCGGAAAAACCTTCCTGTGGCACCCCGTCCAACCGCGTCCTCTCTCGGCCTGTCGCTTTGCTCCGTGTGAATATCGCCCGGCGCGATGCTGTTCACGCGGATGCCGTGGGCCGCCAGTTCGATGGCCGCGGATTTGGTGAGGCCGTCCATTCCGGCCTTGCTTGCGCAGTAGGCGGAGGCGCCTTCCTGCGCGGCGAACTGGGCAACGGACGAGACGTTGATGATCGAGCCGCCCGTTCCGCTTGCGATCATCCGTCGGGCCGCCTCCTGCGTCCCGATAAACGCGCCGGTCAGGTTGATGTCGAGGACGCTGCGCCAGTGCGCGTCCGTCTCATCCATGAAGGGACGCAGTTCAAGGGACTTTCCCGTCAGCGCGGCATTGTTGACCATCACGTCCACGGGCCCGAGCAAAGATTCCGCCTGGTCCAGCAGGGCGGTGACGTCCTCTCTTCGGCGCACGTCGCCCCGTTGTGCCTGAACGGTGAAGCCCTCGTCTCGTAAGCGTGCGGCCTCGCGCTCGGCGATCTCGATCCGCCGCTGGGCGATCATCACGGCGGCGCCCGCTTCGAGACAGCATCTGGCGATACCGAGACCGATGCCGGTACCGCCACCGGTGACGACCACGACTTTGCCTTTCAACCGGTCGCTCATAGGTACTTTAATCCTTGCTCCGTGACGCGTCCTCGCTCCGTGACGCACTCTCGCTCGGTGACGCGTCTTCATCCATCAGATCCGCGATTTCGCCGGCCGTGGCTTCGACCACCGGGAACGCCCGTTCCTCCAGCGTACGCAGGTCGAGCAGAAAACGATCTCCCGACAGCCGGCCGAATACGGGCGGCGACTGTCGTCTGAACGCGGCGGCGAGTTGTCGGTTCGTCCAACCTTCGGGCCGAAGCGCCACGACGCGGGACGGGAGTTGCTGGACCGGAAGGGCGCCGCCGCCGATCTCCGCGGAGGATTCCTCCACGGTCACGTAGACGCGATGCGCAAAACGGTCCGCGAGACCTTCAGCGAGTCGATGCGCCCTGGATTCGAGCTCCCCGGCCGTTGCAGCGATCATACCCGTAACCGCATGGCCATCGGCAAGCCTGCCCGGATCGGTAAACAACGCCAGGGTGGCCTGCAGGGCGGCGTAGACCATCTTGTCCGCGCGGAAAGCCCGCATCAACGGATCCTTCTTCATCCGGTCGAGGAGCTCCCTCCGGCCCGCGATGATTCCGGCCTGCGGGCCGCCCAGCAGCTTGTCGCCGCTGAAGCAGACCACGTCAACGCCTTGGTCGAGCGCTTCCCGCACCGTGTATCCGCTGTCCAGGCCGTGCCGACCGTACGCTGCCAGGTCGATCAGGGCGCCGCTTCCCTGGTCGTACACGACCGGTATGTCCCGCTCGCGGCCCAACGTCGCCAGTTCGTCGAGGGAGACCGAGACGTCCAAGCCGGCGAGGTCGAAGTTGCTCCGGTGGACGGCCATGATGAGGGCCGTCCGATCCGTGATGGCCGCTCGGTAGTCGTCCGGTTCGGTGTGATTGGTCGCTCCCACCCCGACGAGTCGGGCCCCGCCCGCGGCCATGACGTCCGGCATGCGGAAGGACCCTCCGATTTCCACCAGTTGTCCCCGGGAGATGATGACTTCGCGGTCCCGCGCCAGGGCGTGCAGGATCAGCATGACCGCGGCGGCGTTGTTGTTCACCACGATGGCCGATTCCGCTCCGGTCAAGGCGCACAGCAGCCCGGAAACCAGGTCGTGGCGCGAACCTCGCTTGCCCGTCCGGGCATCGATCTCCAACGTGCAGTACCCCTCGATCGCGTCGGCAACGGCCTGCCGCGCCGCCACGGACAGCACGGCCCGCCCCAGCCCTGTGTGGAGGATCACGCCCGTACCGTTTACGGCAGGTGTCAACGTACCGGCCGGAGGGCCTGCTGATGATGGATTAACCTGGTCTGGCATAAGATATGAGGGCGGTCCGCTCAGTAATGGCCCATGCCGCCGATGGAAGCTTGGTTTCCGGTGTCGACATTCCTGGCTACCATCGGCCGGCGATCACTTGCGTCATCGTCGCCTTGAACCGGTCCCAGGGAAACGCGGGTCCGGGATCGATCTTGCGATCCGGCGCGATGTCGCTGTGACGCACGATGTTGTCCAGGGGGATCCGGTAGCGTTCGACGAGCCGACCGGACAGCG
Organism: Gemmatimonadota bacterium; assembly: GCA_009838645.1. NCBI lineage: Bacteria > Pseudomonadati > Gemmatimonadota > Gemmatimonadota bacterium. The sequence goes on from VXRC01000014.1 coordinate 86,371, forward strand.
ACTCGACTTGCCCGACCTGGCCGATCGGATAGGGCGCCCACCAGTCGCCCCCGGCCGAAACGGGCAATGGTCCGCTGTACGGCGTCCCGTAGTCTTCCGGCCAGCAGTAGAAACTCCCGTCTTTCTTCTTCAGCCGCCCCCAGTTCACGATCTCGATGCCCAGCGACCAGCGGTTGCAGCCATCCCGCCCCCGCCACGTGCTGGTCCCGCAGTGCCAGGCGCAGTCTTCGTCACGGACCATCTGCAGCACGGCGCCGTCGAGTCCCACGATGTAATGGCAGCTCACGCGCCGCTCCGGGTCCTGAAAGATCGCGACGCAGTCTTCCAGCGAAGGACCGTCCGTAAAGTGAAGCACCAGCATATCGATCGGCGCGTCTTCACGGCTGGAACCATAAAGAGCGGGAATGAATGGTATATCTGCAGCGGCATTCGACATGTCTGACTCGTGTCCTTCCGGGGTTTTTTTCGTCCCTGGACCGTTCCCTGAAACTTAAAGGATGGACCTCCGCAAGGCAATCCGTTTCACCGCGTTCCAACGGCGCGGTGGCCACCCGCGTCGGTTGACACGAACCACCCCACCGAGTATACTGATGCCATGATCCTGAAGCGCACTACACCCGTTTTCAGATGCCTCGCGACCAGGCAGGTCCGGCCTTGACCACCGACGCCATTCCAGCGCCCTCGCTGCAGGACCGATACCTCAAAAACCGCGGTCCGGTCTTTCTTACCGGCATACATGCCATCGTCCGCTTCCTGCTGGACAAGCAGCGGCGTGACGCCCTTTCCGGCGGTACGGTGCGGCGCAGCTTCATGGCCGGTTACGAAGGCTCGCCCCTCGGCGGCCTCGACCTCGAACTCCGGCAACAGGCCGCCCTGCTCAGTGAAGCGGCACCGTTCGTACACCAGGCGGCAGTCAACGAGAAGACGGCGGCGGCGGCGGTGCACGGCAGCCAGTATGAAGGAAACGTGGACGGGTTCTGGTACGGCAAGGCCCATGGCGTGAAATGGGCCCTGGACGAATTCAGCCTCGCCAACATCGCGGGAACGGGTAAGGACAGCGGCGTCGTCCTGTTCTGCGGGGACGACCACATGGCGAAGAGTTCCGGTTACCCCGCCAGCAGCGAACAGGCCCTGCGCGACGCGCGCATTCCCGTCTTCTACCCTTCGACGGTCTCCGAGGTAATCACCTATGCGCACTACGCCCTCGCGCTCAGCAGGTACGCGGGGGTCCTCTGCGGGATGAAACTCGTAACGCCCATCTGCGACGGTGCCGAAACGGTGGACGCAAACCCCGATCTTCCCAGGGTGACGCTGCCGCCGGAACCGGCCGGTGGTCGGCCGGAATCGGCTGAATCGACGGGTCGGCCTGGACCGGCTGGACGGCCCTACAAAAAGCGCTTTCACCAGGTGGTCATCTCCACGCAGTCCATCCCCTTCGAAGAGGAATTGGCCACGGTGCGCCTGGAAATCGCCGCCGAGTACGCCCGGGTGAACGGGATCGACACGGTCGAGAACCCGGAATCGGACGGTCCCCTCGGTATCATCGCGACGGGAAAGAGCTACGCCGACGTCGTCCAGGTGCTTCGACTGCTGAACCTGGAGGACCGGGTGCCGATCCTGAAGCTGGGCGTGATCTATCCAGTCAATCCGTGGACGATCCGGGAGTTCGCAGGGCGCCTGAAGACCGTGGTGGTCGTGGAGGAAAAGGGTCCCTTCGTGGAAGAAACGGTGGCCCACGCGCTCCTGGGCACCGGCGTAGCACACGTCTACGGGAAGCGAGGTCTGGATGACCGCCCGCTCATTCCCGCATATGGAGAGTTGAATCCCGACCAGCTCACAATACTGCTCGGGCCGATACTGCAGGAGCTCTACCCATCGGCGCCCATTTACGATCGCATGGAGGAATTAAGCGCCATCGTGGGACGAGACCCGGGCTCTTTCGCCCGGCGTACCGCCCACTACTGTCCCGGATGTCCCCACAGCGTATCGGCCCGTGCGCCGGATGGGGAGGTCGCGGGGGGCGAAATCGGCTGCTCTTCGCTGGACGCCTATATCGAAGCAGACGGACGGGGCGTGCGGTGGATACCCACCATGGGCCTAGGCGGCGCCATCTACAACGGCATGTTTCCGTTCAATGAGAACCGGCACCTGTTCCAGAACATCGGCGACGGCACGGTGCTCCACAGCGGCCTGATCACCATATTCAGCTCCATTTCCCACGGCGCCAACATCACCTATAAAGTCCTCTGGAACCACGTGGTGGCCATGACCGGCGGCCAGGATATCGCCGGACAGCCCACGCTGGACGACTTCGCGCTGATTCTGCTCGGCATGGGCGTGCAGGATGTAACGGTCGTCAGCAAATTCCCGCAGCAGGTATCGCTCAAACGCGCCCGGGCCGCGTTGAAACCGGGCCAGCACCTGCTGCTCGAACCGCGGGATCGCCTCGAATCCGCCCAGGAGAGCCTGTCGCGAAAACCCGGCGTGAAAGTGCTGATCTACGACCAGGAATGCGCCACGGAACACCGACGACGCCGCAAGCGTCAGCATCTCGCCCCCGAACGGTACGTCTTCATTCACGAACGGGTGTGCGAAGGATGCGGCGACTGCGGACAGCAGTCCATGTGCCTCGCACTCGAACCAAAAGAAACGGAGTTCGGACCCAAGACCGCCATACTCCAGTCGGCCTGCAACCAGGACCTGTCCTGCCTGAAGGGCGACTGTCCTTCCTTCCTCTCCGTCGAACCGGTCGGAGACAGCAAGCCGTTAAGGCCGGAATGCCCCTCACTGGACGAATCGGACCTTGCAGCACCCGCCGTCAGGGCGACGATTGATGGAGCATACTCGATTCATCTCATCGGGATCGGCGGCACGGGCGTCGTGACCGTCGCCCACTTGCTGGCCGTCGCGGCGCTCTTCGACGGGAAGAAGGTGAGCGAGATGAACCGCACGGGGCTGGCGCAGAAAGGTGGTCCCGTGGAATCGCCCATCGTCCTGGGGGAAGGCGAGGTCCCCCCTTCCAGCTATATACCCGCCGGGCGGTGCGATCTTTACCTGGCGGCGGATATCGCCGGTGCGGTGAACCCCCTGAACCTTCAGGCCGCCGCCGCGCACCGGACGGTGGCCGTAGTGAGCCGGTCCGGCGTCCCGACTGCACAGATGGTGTACGATCCCCAGGTGCCCGGCGCCGACGTCCCGGCCATGGAAGCGTTGATCGAAGCACACACCCGATCGGAGGACGATATCTTCATCGATGCGCAGGACTACGCGATGAAGCTCTTCGGGAATCACATCGTGGCCAACGTGTTTCTCCTCGGCGTAGCCTTCCAGGCCGGGCACATCCCCCTGCAGGCCGGGAGTATCGAGCGGGCCATCCGGTTGAACGGCCAGGCCGTCGACGCCAACATCCAGGCCTTCCGATGGGGTCGCATGGCCGTGCACGACCGGGCCCGGCTGGACGGGGTCGTGGAGGAACCCGAGCCGGATTCGGATGAACTGGTCCGCCGCTATGCGCGATTACTCGGCCGTAAGCGGGCGCAAGCCTTCGAGGCGTTGATTGGAAGGATCCCCGTCCACCAGGAATCGTTCCGGAGAAGCTGGGTCATGCGTGTGGGAGAACTGATCGCCTTCCAGGACGCCAGGCTCGCAGAGCGGTTCGCCGACCGGATCGCACGGGTCTACAATGGGGATAAGCGAACCGGCGGACCGGACCGCGAATACCTGCTCACCACGCACGCGGCTTTCATGTTGCACAAGCTCATGGCCTACAAGGACGAGTACGAGGTGGCCCGGCTGCTGACCGACCCGTCCGAACCCGGTGTCGCGGAACGGTTCGATGGTCCGGTCAGGGTTTCCTACCATCTGCACCCGCCGCTGCTGCGGGCGTGGGGACTCGACCGCAAGCTGCGGCTGGGACCCTGGTTCAGGCCCTTTCTACGGATAATGGCCCGATGCAGATTCCTTCGGGGAACGCCCTTCGACCCCTTCGGATACACCGCGGCCCGGCGGGAGGAACGTGCGCTCGTAACCTGGTACGCATCCCTGCTGGACCAGGCCCTCGCCGTACTCACTCCTGAAAACTACCCCGAGGTATCGGAACTGTTGCGACTGCCGGACGAGATCCGCGGGTACGAGCATGTCAAGCACCGCTCGGTGCTCAGGGTGAAGAAGAAGGCCGCCGAAATGCTTGAAACCCTCCTGCAAGGCGCGGCATCGCGCCCGGTCCGCAACCGTTAAAGCCCGCTAAGGCCCTTCAAGGCCGGACAGCCATCAGAGATGCAACCAGGGAAGATGCAAATGAATGGCCGTAGTTCGCCCGCGCCGGGCAGGTTCCACGACCTGGACGCGCTGCGCGCATTCGCCATGTTGCTCGGCATCGTGCTGCATACCTGCCTCTTCCTCATGCCCGTCGACGACTGGCCGATCCAGGACAGGTGGGCGGACTCCCACGATTTGGAGAACAATCCCTACGCGTTTTTTTTCGGCGTCATTCACGGTTTTCGCATGCCGATCTTCTACCTGATCAGCGGCTTCTTCACCGCCATGCTCTGGCAGTCCCGGGGCCTGGACGGCCTGGCGCGCCACCGCCTGCACCGAATCGGACTCCCCCTGCTGGCGGGAATGTTGACGATCATCCCGGCGACGAACGCGTTCTTCATTCCCGTGACGCCCCTGACGTGGATGTATTCCTGGCTGTCCAGCCTTGCCCACCTCTGGTTCCTGTGGTACCTGGTCCTCATGACGGCGGTCTTCATCGCCTGCGCGAGGCTCGGCCTGCGGTTCCGCCATCCGGCCTGGTGGCTGCTCCTACCGGCCAGCATCCTTCCACAGTACCTGATGCGGGAGGGCATGATCGGCGCGGACGGATCGGCGGACTTGATCCCGATCCCCCACGTGTTCGGCTATTACCTGGTCTTCTATCTGTTCGGCGCGTTCTTCTACCAGAAGCGTATCGAAGTGCAAAGGTGGTGGTCCACGGGCCTGGCGCCGGCCACTCTGGTGGCGATGCCCGCGGGGTACCTCCTGCTGGATCCCGAATCATTGGGGTTGGCGCCGTCGAATGCCGTCAGGTGGACCGCCGCGGTAATCGGCGCAGTCTATACCTGGCTGGCCTGTTTCGGTTTGTTGGGGCTGTTTCGGTGGATCGCGTCGAAGCAAAGATACTGGATCCGCTACGTCTCGGACGCGTCATATTGGCTGTACCTGGGCCATTTGCCGCTCGTACTCGGTGGACAGGCGTTGGCCGTGTCCTGGCCCTTCAGCGTGCATCTCAAGTTCACGCTGATCTGCGTCGCGGTTACCGGCATCCTGCTGGCGACCTATCAACTGGGCGTACGGTACACTTTTGTCGGTAGGGTGCTGAACGGCCCCCGCGTCCGTCATTAGCCAGACAAGGCGCCGATACGTTCGGCATTCGTCACGCCGGGCCGGACAGATCACCAGGGATCGGGGATAAGCGGTCTCGAGGCCGGACCCGGGGTTACCCCGGGTGTGATCGCCCGGCCTCTAAAACCGTCACTTCACAGGATGGATATGTGGCGTAGGGTGGTCGGCGCCGTCAGCTGCTGACCAAAACCTTCTTCAACGCGGCGATGAAGGCCTCGTTCTCTGCCTGCAGGCCGGCGGTTACGCGCAGCCAGTTGTTCATCCGCCAGCGGCGCTTGCCGTTGCCCACGAGCACGTTGTACTCTTCGAACAGCTTCCGGGTGACCTCGTCGGCGTCCGTGCGCACGTTCACCAGCATGAAGCTGGACTGGCTGGGCACGTACTCGAGTCCCATCTCCTCGAACTGGCCGGTGAGATAGTCATGCCCGGCCCAGGCCGCCGCTCTCGCCCGGTCCTGGTAGTCCTGATCCTCTATGCAGGCCTCCGCGGCGACCACGGAGAGCGAGCTGACCCGCCCGCCCTTGTTGTCTTCGAGCTTCTCGATGACATGGGGCCGGGCCAGGCCGTATCCGATACGCAGGCCCGCCATGCCCATGATCTTAGAGAAGGTGCGGGTTACGATGACGTTCTCGTGGTCCAGGATGAGCGGCGCGGCGCCGATGCGGTCCTCCGGGTTCCGGGCGAACTCGATATAGGCCTCGTCGACGAAGACCATGACGTCGGAGGGGATGTCGCTGACGAACTTCTTGAGGTCGTCGAACGGCGCGATGATGCCCGTCGGATTGCCCGGAGACGTGATGACGACGACGCGCGTGTCCTCGGTTATGGCCGCCTTCATGGCGTCGAGATCCTGGTGGAAGTCCGGAGTCGTGCGGACCAGGCGTGCCCGGGCGCCGTAATTCCGGGCCGTACGGACCACGCCGCCGTAACCGGGCGCCGCCTCGATCATCTGGCCGCCGTCGCGCAGGTAGGCCGAAGCGATGGCGAAGAGCACTTCCGATGACCCGCACCCGAGGGTCACCCAGGGCTCGGCCCGGTCTTCGTTGTTGTTCGAAGGTATGACGACCGGCAGTCCGTGGCGTTCAGCGATCTGGCCGTAGAGCCCACGGCCGCGATAGTACCGGTTGAACTTGTAGACGTACTGCATGATCGCCTCGACGGCACGGGGCGACGGACCGATCGGGTTCTCGTTGCTGCTCAGTCGGATGAATCCCTCGGGGACCCCCCAGCCCCGCACGGGCCGGACGCGGGGTCCCGCCACTATCTGCGCCGCGGCTTCGTAGCTGCCCAGGGAAGCCACCCCGGCGCCCACCGCGAGCCCCTTGAGGAACTTGCGCCTTGTGAACCCGGGAGCCGCCAGGTTCATCGCCTTTATCATGTTCGACATCACACCGTCCTTTGATCAGGTACTCGAATCGATCGTACGAACGATCAACTGCTTACCAGCACCTTCCTCAGCGCTGCCATGAAGGCCTCGTTCTCTTCCATCAGGCCGGAAGTGACCCGCAGCCACGTATCCATTTCCCAGCGGCGCTTTCCGTTGCCGACCATAACGTTGTATTCTTCCCTCAACTTGCGAACGACTTCATCCGCATCCTTATGCACGTTGATCAGCATGAAACTGGACTGGCTGGGCACGTACTCGATGCCCATTTCGTCGAAATTGCTGGCAAAGTACTCCTGGCCTTCCCAGGTCACCTTCCGTGCGCGGTCCTGGTAGTCATGATCCTCGATCCCTGCCGCCGCGGCATTGGTCGAAAGCATGCTGGGCCGCCCGCCCTTGTTCTGGTTCAGCTTCTCGATGACTTCGGGGCGCGCCAGGCCGTAGCCGACGCCGAGTCCCGCCATGCCCATGATCTTGGAGAACGTACGGGCCACGATCACGTTTTCATGGTCCAGGATCAGCGGCGCGGCGCCGATCCGGTCTTCGGGATTTTTCGAAAACTCGATGTAGGCCTCGTCCACGAAGACGATCACGTCCGACGGGACCTCCTGAACGAACTTCCTCACGGCATCCGGTGGGACGAGCACGCCGGTCGGGTTGCCCGGGTTCGTGATGACCACCACCCTGGTTTTTTCGGATATGGCGGCCTTCATAGCATCGAGGTCCTGCTGGAAGCCGGTGGTCAGGGGGACCCACTTCACCGTGCCGCCATTGGGTTCCGCGACACGGAATACGCCGGCGTAGCCTGGCGTGGCCTCGACCATTTCAGCCCCGTCACGGAGATAGGCGGAAGCGACGGCGTACAGCACCTCCGAAGATCCGCAGCCCAGGGTGACCCAGGCACCGGGCGGCGTGAAGGAATTGGGCGCCCACTCCACCACGGGCAGCCCGTGCCGCTCGGCGATACTGGCATAAATGTCCCTGTTCCGGTTGTAACGATTGAAGGAATACACATTCTCCAGGACCGCTTCAACCGCGCGGGGCGATGGGCCGATGGGCATTTCGTTACCGCTCAGGCGCACGAGACCTTCGGGCACGCCCCACCCGCGTACGGGTCTCGCGTTGGGTCCGGAGATCATCTGTGCCACGGCCTCGTAACTGCCCAGCGATAATGCGCCTGCGCCCACCATCATACCTCTTAGAAAGCCTCGCCTGGAAAAACCGGAAGGAGCTTCCTCTATCCTGTCCGCCCTGTCTACCATGATGAACTCCTTGAAGGATTGTTCTGGTAACAATTGTTCTGCAGGCCTTGGGAATATGCCTGGCAAAATGCGTGCGTGACGCCATGTGGAAGCGCGGCCGCGTCAGTTACGATTCCTGAAACCTGGATCCGCTGATCGGTCAATGTAATGCGCAACGCATGAAATGACAAAGGTATTGTGGATGTTATACAACTTCGGGGCGCCCGGTATTCACAATCATGTCAACGGACAGGTCCGCCGAGTCGAGCCGGACGGGCCTGGCCGCCCAACCGTTTCGCTTTCAGGCCGCGCACAGGAAGTCTTTCACTTCGACCAGGCCTGAGTCCGCGAGCGCCTGGCGTATCAGCTTTCGTGCGCCCCGTGAGGACACGGCGACGATGAGCATCGGATGGCGGTAGCGGGACCAGGCCGAAACCAGTTCTTCGGGACCCACGATGGGCGCGTCTCGCATGCGGCTGCCGATTTTCCGGGGAGAAATGTCCACGAAGGCATCCACCGGACGGCCCATGCGGACGATGTGCCTGGTCAACCGGCGGCCGGTCTGGCCCGCGCCCCAGACGATCAACCCGTCCCGGTTCTGCAGCGGACCGTTGACCAGGAAGTGCGCCTTGACGCGCAGGAAGTTCTCCACCGAATACCGGGCGTCCGTTCGCGTCAAGCGGTCCGCGTGCTCCCGCCAGTACAGCAGGACTTCCGGCACTTTGGCGAAACGCTGCCCGGTGGCGTGGTAGCGGAGCCACAGGTCGTAATCCTCCGGCCATCCGGTATCGCGGTATCCCCCAAGCTCCACGAGTTCGTCCCGTCGTACCATGGCCGAGGGATGGGCGATCGGACTTTCGATGAAGATCTCCCGGGCAATATCTCCGGGCTCGACGAGGCTGTTGAGCCAGGCCTCGTAGACCTTCATGCCCTCGCCCACCGCGCCTTCGGCGAAGATTTCCACGAGCGACCCGGCTACGCTGATATCCGGCCGGGCGTCCAGCAGTGCCGCCTGCCGGGCGAGACGGTCCGGGCGCATTCGGTCATCGGCGTCCATGCGGGCGACCCACTCGCCCCGGCACCGCGACAGTCCAAGGTTCAGCGCCTCGACCAGGCCGACTCGGCCGGGCCTGACTGGCTGTATTCTCCGGTCACCGCGGCCCCATGCCTCCAGGATCATCCCGCTGTCGTCGTCCGACCCGTCATCGACGGCGATGACTTCGAAGTCGCCCAGTGTCTGCGCGGCGATGCTCTGCAGGGCTTCGGGAAGCGTGCCGGCGGCGTTGTAGACCGGCATCAGGACGGATATGCGCGGCGTGGACATGGACGTAACGGTGTTGGTTGACACGTCTCGCGAACCGGACCAGGCCGAAGCGGGCTGGACCAGGTTGGACCGAGCCGGGCCGGGCGGCCTAGCCCTTGACCACGATGTTGAGCAGCTTGTCCGGTACGAAGATGTTGCGGACCGATTCCTTGCCATCGGTCCACTGCCGTACGCGTTCGCTGGCGAAGGCGGCCTGCTCGATTTCCTCGCGGGGCGTACCGGGCGGCAGCTCGAGCCTGTCCCGTACCCGGCCGTTGATCTGGATGACGTATTCGATCGTGGCGGAAACGATCAGCGACGGATCGTACTCCGGCCAGGGCACGTCGCAGACCATGCCCTCGTGGCCCAGGCGGGTCCACAGTTCCTGGGAGATGAAAGGCGCGAAAGGCGCGGCCAGTTGCAACAAACGGTCGATGGCTTCGCGATAGTGTGAGGACGCGTTCTGCAGGCCGTTGAGCAGTTCCATCAGGCGCGCGATGGCCGTGTTGTACTGAAACGACGCCATGTCCCCGGTGACGTCCCGGGTCTTGCCGTGCACCAGGGCGAGCAGTTCGGGGTCTTCGACCGGCGCTTCGCTGAAATCGGTCCCGGCGGCGTAGCGCCAGAGCCGGTCGTAGAACCGCCGTACGCCGTTGATGCCCGCGTCCTGGAAATCACCGCCCACCTGGTAGGGACCGAGGAACATGAGATAGGTGCGGAAGGCGTCCGCGCCGAAACGGTCCAGGTATTCGTCGGGGTTGACCACGTTCCCCCTGGACTTGCTCATCTTCGCGCCGGAACGGATGATCGTGCCGTGAGCCCGGAACTTCTTGAAGGGTTCGGAGAAGGAGACCAGGCCGATGTCGTGCAGCGCCATCGTGATGAAACGGGTGTACATGAGGTGTAGCACCGCGTGCTCATTGCCCCCGACGTACATGTCCACGGGCAACCACTGCTCTGTCATCTCCGGGTCGAAGACCACGTCATCCCGTTCCGAGCTGGGATACCGGAAGAAGTACCACGCCGAGTCCAGGAAGTTGTCGTTGACGTCGGTCTCCCGGATGGCCGGACCGCCGCACACGGGACAGGTGGTGTTCAGGAAAGACGGGTCGCGTGCCAGCGGGCTCCGACCGGTGCCGTCCGGCTTGAAGTCCTCCACGTGGGGCAGGATCACGGGCAACTGGTCCTCGGGAACGGGCACCACGCCGCACTCTCCGCAGTGGACCATCGGGATGGGCGGTCCCCAATACCGCTGGCGGCTGATGCACCAGTCCCGCAGCCGGTAGTTGACCTGCCGTTTCCCGACGCCGTGGGCTTCCAGCCAGTCCGAGACCGCGCCCACGCCGACGGTGCTGTGCGTGCCGTCGAAGGGTCCGCTGTTGATCATGGTCCCCTCGCCGGTATAGGCTTCCTCGAGGACGGCCGCGCCGTCGTATCCGTTCGTCGTGTCTTCCGATCCGCTGATCACTTGCACGATGGGCAGATCGAAGGCCCGGGCGAATTCGAAATCTCTCTGATCATGGGCCGGAACCGCCATGATGGCGCCCGTCCCGTAGGTCATCAGCACGTAATCGGATATCCAGATCGGAATCCGGGTGTCGTTGACCGGATTGACGGCGTAGCCGCCCGTGAACACGCCGGTCTTTTCGCGGGTGGCGTCCTCGCGCTCGATGGCCGTCTTCCGGCCGCTTTCCTTCACGTACGCATGGACGGCCGCGCGCTGCTCCTCAGTGGTCACCACGTCGACATAGGGGTGTTCCGGCGCCAGGACCATGTAGGTGGCGCCCCAGAGCGTATCCGGCCGCGTGGTAAACACGCTGAGCTTCTCGTCGTGATCCGCCAGCGGAAAGTCCACTTCGGCCCCTTCGCTCCGGCCGATCCACCTGCGCTGCGCGGTCTTGGTCGTTTCGGACCAGTCGATGGTCTCCAGGTTCTCCAGCAGTTGCCCGGCGTAGGCCGTGATCCGGAAAAACCACTGGCGCATGTTCCGCTGCTCCACCTGTGCGTCGCATCGCTCGCACACCCCGCCTTCGGCCTGTTCCGCCGCGAGCACGGTGTTGCAGGAGGGACACCAGGTGACCGGTGCTTCCTTCTGATAGGCCAGCCCGGCCTTGAAGAGCTGGATGAAGATCCACTGCGTCCACCGGTAGTAGTCCGGGTCGGTGGACTGTACTTCGTGACGCCAGTCGAACATGGCACCAAGGCGCTTGAACTGCCGGGTGAAATTCTCGATGTTCTCGGGGATCAGACGTCCGGGATGGGTGTTGATCTTGAGGGCGAAGTTCTCGGAATGAATCCCGAAAGCGTCGAAGCCCATGGGCTCGAACACGTCGTATCCCTTTGCGCGCATGTATCTTCCGTGGATATCCGCGCCCGTATAGGCGAACACGTTGCCCACGTGCATGCCCTCGGCGGAGGGATAGGGGAACATCATGAGGTTGTAGTAAGGATTCCGCGCCGTCTCCAGGTCGACCTCGTAGGTCCCTTCCGCATCCCAGCGCTCGATCCACCGCGCCTCGACCGCCCCGTGATCGTATCTGTCGCCGTTCATTGCTTCCCCGGTTTTCATTTCTCGAACGTTGTCCCCGGCCCGTTGCTGTCCGGAGGCTGCCGGTTTCCTTTCCTCTCGTGATTTGCCCCCGTAATTTATCTATCTTGATTGTAGAAATCAAGTTACGACTTTACATTGGATGACGGCCTGTCTTCGTGACGACCTGTCTTCGGGTAATGCGCAATAGAGTTCCAGTCCAAAACCATCAGAGAGGACCGCCATGCCAACCCGGAATCCCCATCTTCTGCGGGACGATGCCATCCGCCGGTTCATCACGGACGGGTACGTGCAGGTCAACGACGGCCTGCCCGCGGAGTTTCACCAGGACCTGTACCGCAAGATCGAGACCGTGCTCGAGGAGGAAGGCAATCCCGGCAACAACATCCTGCCCCGGATTCCCGAGATCCATAAGGTCTTCGACCAGCCCTCCGTGCGGGGAGCGCTGACGAGCCTGCTCGGACCCGGATACCTCATGCATCCCCATCGGTACTGCCACCTGAACAAACCGGGCAGTTCCGGCCAGCAGTGGCACAAGGACGATTACATCTTCGACCACAACGTGAGGCATGCGCGCTGCCGGTGGGTGATGGCCTTCTACTATCCCCAGGACGTGAGCGCGGACATGGGGCCCACGGGCATCCTGCCCGGCAAGCAGCACCTCAACAGGATTTCCGATTGTGACGCGTCCAAAACCACAGAGTCCGCGCTGGGACTGTGCGGCCCTGCCGGGACGGTTTCCATCGTCAACTTCGACTCATGGCACCGGGCCACGCAGAACGTCAGCGAACAGAACCGGTACATGCTCAAGTTCCAGTTCACCCGTTCGCGCGAGCCGGCCGGGCCCGCATGGGAAGGTGGAAACCGCGGCTGGAAGCCTCAGCCGGAGGACGAGCTCCCCGCTGTGTCCGAGGCGGTATGGAACTGGTTGGCGGGAGGGGATTTCGGCGAGGCGGATGCGAAGGGGGTATCCATCGATCGATGCCTGGCCGCCCTGGACGATGATGACGAGCGGGTACGGCTGCAGGCCGCGTACATGTTCGGCAGGAAGGGTGAAGAAGCGGTGGAGCCGCTCGTGGAACGACTATGCGCGACCAGTGAAGAGCAGGCCCTGGCGAGCGTACCCAGGAACCCGGCGAATCCTGCGGGCGGCAATCCGTCGGAACTGCCCGCCGCCTATGCGCTGTCGGCCGTGGGACGTCCAGCGGTCAAGCACCTGGAGGCCCTGCTCGAAGACGATTCCTGGTGGGTACGGGCTACCGCCGCGGACGTACTGGGCGACATCGGGCTGCCGGCTTCAGGCGCGCTGCCGGCGCTGTTGCGTGCGGTTGGCGACGAGGACGCGTGGGTACGCCGAAACGCGTCCGAAGCCCTGGCGGTCCAGGGCGGTTTCAGTGACGAAGTCGCCCCTGCGCTTCGAGGCGCGCTCGGGGATGAGGACGAGCGAGTCCGGCGAAACGTCGCTTTCACCCTGGCCAGACACCCGATTCAGGATGCGGATCTGGTCGATGACCTGGTCGCACGCTCGGCAGAAGACGAGGGACGATACGTCCGGTACTACGCCATGGCGGCTGCAGCTCGCATGACCTCCGGTGCGGACCGGGACGGTTTTCTGGATGCCATGCTCGCTGCGCGCTGGTGCCCTCTGACGACCCGGAAGAGTGCTTTTTGAAGAAAACCTTGAAAATTGAACACCTATCGTTTAATTTTCAATAATGATGATCTATCGACAAGAAACACAGTCCATAGAATCGGCTCTGGACCAATTCCCTGCCGTGGGCCTGATCGGCAGCCGCCAGTGCGGCAAAACCACGCTGGCCAAAGACGTCGCCAGCCGGCGCAAAGAGGGTGCCATCTATCTGGACCTGGAACTTCCATCGGACCGGGCCGCACTAACCGAACCGGAACTGTACCTGGATCGGCACGTCGACAGGCTGGTCGTACTCGATGAGATTCAGAGGCATCCGGAGTTGTTTCCCACACTGAGGGGACTGATAGACCGGGACCGCCGGCCGGGACGCTTCCTTGCACTCGGCTCCGCCTCTCCCCACATGCTCCGGCAAAGCTCGGAGAGTCTGGCGGGACGAATTTCCTTTGTGGAACTGACACCGTTTCTCATTTCCGAGGTCATGCGGGCAGACGATGACACACGCGAAACGACACGCAGGCTCTGGTTTCGGGGCGGTTATCCGGAAAGCTATCTGTCCGGCGACGACGCCGGGAGCTTAACCTGGCGTCGCGCATTCATCACGACCCTTCTCGAACGCGACATGCCACAGTGGGGGTTCCGGGTTTCGTCCGTGCGCATGCGTCGGTTCTGGGAGATGCTGGCCCACGTGCATGGTCAGGTGTGGAACGCGAGTCGCTTCGCCAATAGTCTCGACACCTCCGCGCCTACGGTCCGACGCCACCTGGACCTGCTTACCGACCTGCTGCTCGTACGCCAGTTGCAGCCTTTGCACGCCAATTTAAAAAAACGCCTGGTGAAATCTCCCAAAGTGTATCTTCGCGACTCCGGACTTCTACATGCCTTGTTACTCCTGAGCGATCCGGAATCCATCTACGGTCATCCTTGCCTTGGCGCGTCGTTTGAAGGATTCGCCATCGAGAATGTTATCAGCCTGTTACCGTCGTTTGCCGACGTGACGTTTTATCGTTCTCATACGGGAGATGAAATCGATCTGGTCGTATCGTTGCCAGGTGGCCACCGTATCGCTGTGGATGTCAACTACACGGCATCGCCCCGCGTCAGCAAAGCATTCAGAACCGCCATGGCCGATCTTGGTATTTCACGGGGATACATCGTGACTGCGGGAGAAACAGCCTTTCCGCTCGACGAAAGCATCGAGGCGGTTCCCCTGCATCTCATCGCGCATCATATTGGATCGTGGTGAGCAGTTTGGGCGTTTACCGACATTCCGCCTACGCACTGATCCGGCGTAACAGCAGGTATAACGGGTAGCTCAAGACGACCACGCCAAGGGCCGTCAGGCTGACGGCCGTACCGCCCACAATGTTGCCGGCGAGGAAAGCCACGGCGCCTGCGAGGGTGAGCGCCGTCGTCCACGGGTATCCCCAGGCCCGGTACGGGCGGGGAAGATCGGGTTCCTTTCTTCTCAGGAGAAAGACGGAAAGGAACAGGATGGCGTAGTTGACCACGGTGAAGAACGCCAGGGCCTCGACCAGGCGTACGAAACTGCCGCTGAACAACAGGAAGATGATCGTGGCCGCCAGGCTGGCGACGAGCGCCGTCGTGGGCGTGCCGCCCCGGTTTACCCGCCGGCACTGCTTGAAGAACAGGCCGTCGGTGCTCATGGCGTAGATCACGCGGGCGGCGAACATGTATCCCAGGTTGATCCCCACGATCAGGAATCCGGTCAGGAACGCCGTGATGACCGTCTCCGCAAGCGGTCCCAGCAAAGTCTCGACAGCCCGTCCCACGGCCAGTTCCGCGCCGACGATCTCCGACATGGGCAGCATGCGCAGCAAGGCGATGTTGATGAGCAGGTAGACCGCGATGACGATACCGACGCCCACGAACATCGACCGGGGAATCGTACGCCCCGGATCGGCCATTTCTTCAGAAAAATAAGCGGTAAACACCCAGCCGTCATAAGCGTAGAGCACCCCTCTCAGTGCCACGATAAAGGCCAGGGCCAAGGCCCATCCCGCGGGCATGGACGGCAGAGCGGCCGCCTCACTCTCCGCACCTCCACCACCCGCCAGTACGAAACACGCGATGATGAGCACCGCGAAAACAACCGCCTTGATCATGCTCGCCGCGTTGTGAAGGCCGGTTCCCCATTTCACGCCCCGCCACTGGACCAGGGCGAAGGAGACCGCGATGGCCAGGCACAGCGGCAGGCTGTACTTCGGAATGGCGGGCGTCAGGAGATGGAGGTATTCGTTGATGACGACGATGGTCATCGCCGTTGCGCCGCACCAGTTCAGCCAGTCGGTCCACCCGCTGACGAACCCGACGAAGGGGCCGAGGGACCGGTGTGCGTAGACGTAATAGGCCCCGGCCCGCGGCAATGCGGTAGCCAGTTCGGCGGCGGAAGCCGTGCTGAACAGCACGAATACGCCCGCTCCGATCCAGGTGGCCATGTACCACCAGGGATCGGGCAACTGGGCCGCCACTTCACCCGGCGCACGCAGGATGCCGAGACTGACGATGCCCCCGAAGGTGATGGCCAGTCCCGTGATCAGGCCGAGTACGCGCAGCAGACCGCCGCGGGAAGACGCGGAAGGCATGGATGGATCCTTGATTTGGAAGAATGATCAGCGATTACACCCTGATCGTTTGCCCGTCAGCGCGAAGGGGATTATATTGTCCGCGCAAGTTGAAACACTGTGCATTTCGGCTTTTTTCGTCGGGAATACGCAGGGTGTATGCATCAGTACCTGTCAGACTTGCCCTGGCTGAATCCAGGACACCAGAACGTAGAGCATGGATCTATCGCTTAAATACGGACTCAATCCCCATCAACATCCCGCCAGGGTGATCCTGCCGCCAGAGTCTCCGCTGCACGTGCTCAACGGAACGCCGGGTTACGTCAATATCATCGACGCCATGGGCGCATGGCAACTGGCCCGGGAATTGAAACAGGCTACCGGGGTACCTGGAGCGGCGTCCTTCAAGCACGCCAGTCCTGCCGGGGCGGCAATCACCGCTGAACTTGAAGATACGTACCTGGCCTCGCAGTTCCTGGCCGGAAAGGATTATTCACCCGGTGCCACCGCCTACATCCGTGCCCGCGGAGGCGACCGCATGAGTTCCTTCGGGGACGCGGCGGCCGTGAGCGAGGTGGTGGACCGGTCCCTGGCCAACATACTCAGACGGGAGGTATCGGACCTGATTATCGCGCCGGGATACGAACCGGATGCGCTGGAAGTCCTCCGTGCGAAGAAAGGGGGCGGATACCTCGTCCTGGAGATCGACCCGGACTTTGAACCGCCTGATGTCGAGCAAAGAACGCTGTTCGGCCTCCGGTTGGAACAGCCCCGCAACGACGCGGCCATCACGCGACAGACTTTTTCCAACAAAGTCACGGACAACAAGGACGTACCGGATTCCGCGCTCGACACCCTCGTCGTGGCGACGATCGCCCTCAAGTACACCCAGTCCAATTCCGTCTGCGTGGCCTACGACGGCCAGGTGATCGGCATGGGCGCGGGCCAGCAGTCCCGCATCCACTGCACCCGGCTGGCCTGCGACAAGGCCGACAAGTGGTTCCTGCAACAGCATACCCGGACACTGGACCTCCCGTTCCGCGAAGGGCTTAAACGCACCGAGAAGACGAACATCGTCGACCAGTACCTCCTGTGGGAGCAGCTTTCCGACACGGAAGAGGCCCGCATGCTGGGTGACCTCGAAGAACGCCCCGTGCCGATCTCGCCGGAAGAACGGCGAAATCACATTGCCCGTTTCGAGGGGATCTGCCTTTCTTCGGACGCCTTCATCCCCTTCCGCGACAACATCGACCGGGCGGACCGAAGCAACGTGCGGTACGTGGCGCAGACGGGCGGTTCAACGGCGGACACGGGGGTGACGGAAGCGGCCGACAAATACGACATGGTCATGGCCCACACCGGCCTGCGGCTGTTTCTACATTAACACGGACGCCGATCGTTCCCGCTACACGTTCCCACTACACGTTTCCGCGATCACCGCTTTCATCCGTTCCGGGTAATTTGTCAGGATCCCGTCCACGCCCATCCCGATAAAGTTCCGCATGTCTTCGGGAGTATCCGCGTAGAATACGTGAACACCCAGTCCTGATTCGTGCGCCTGCTGAACAAAATCCGGCGTGGTCATGTCCCGCCCCGGCTGTGTCGTCCGAAGCCCCATTTCCGCCGATGACCGAATGTAATCCTCGGGTGAGCGGTTGTTCGGAAAGATCCGGCAAGCTATTCGCGGGTCGATTTCGGTGAATATCCCAACGCTCTCATCATTGCAGGCCAGAATGGAATCGCCCATCATTCGGAACGCGCGCAGCGCCTTCGCTACCTTACGTTCAAATTCGCCATCCGGGCTTCCACCCTCTTTGAGGTGTACATTGAGCCTCACTTTACCCCGAACGAGATCCAGCGCTTCCTCCCAGGTCGGCACGCGTTCGCCGCGAAACCGATCGCCAAACACCCTTCCGGCGTCGAGCGCCCTGATCTCGGCAAGTGTGAGCTCGCCAATCGCGCCCGTACCGTCGGTTGTTCGGTCTACGGTGGCATCGTGCATGACGATGAGATGCCCGTCCCGGGTAGAATGGAGATCGAGCTCGATCTCATCCACGCCGATTTCCAGCGCCTTCTGAAACGCGCGCAACGTGTTCTCGGGGTAGTTTCCCGACGCGCCGCGATGGGCGACATTGGCAACCACGTGTAATTCCTTAGCCAATTGGGGCAGGTATAGTTAACTAACATCGATCAGGGAGCCCTGTTATATTAGTGAATAAATCTGTTGTATCACAACGCTTTCGTAACGCTAAGGAGTAGAAGACAGGATGAGCGACAAAAGACCCAATGTCATTCTGGCCATCACGGACGACCAGGGCTATGGCGACCTGGGATGCACCGGGCATCCGTGGTTGAAAACACCCCGTATCGACGCCTTTCACGATGACGCGGTCCGTCTGACCGATTTCCACGTGTCGCCCTTATGCACACCGACGCGCGGCGCCCTGATGACCGGCCGGCGGCCCGTGCGCAACGGCGCCTGGGCGACCTGCTGGGGGCGATCCATCCTGCGTATGTCGGAGACGACTATGGCGGACGTCTTCGGCGCGGCCGGATACCGCACCGCCATGTTCGGCAAATGGCACCTGGGCGACAACTACCCGTACCGGCCCCAGGACCGCGGATTCAAGCACGTGGTGGCCCACAAGGGCGGCGGCGTGGGACAGACGCCCGATTTCTGGGGCAACAACTACTTCGACGACACCTATTTCCACAACGGCGTGCCCGTGGAGCACGCGGGATACTGCACGGACGTCTGGTTCAACGAGGCGATCCGCTTCATCGAGGGGTGCGCGGGTGGTCAGTCCGCGACCGGTGAGGCCGGATCAGCCGCACCGTTCTTCGTCTATCTCTCCACCAATGCCCCGCACACCCCCTATCTCGTGTCCGAGGCATACGCCCGGCCCTACCGTGGTAACCCCGACGTGCCGGAGCCCGAATTCTGCGGCATGATCGCGAACATCGACGAGAACTTCGGCCGACTGCGAAGGACGCTTGCCGAACAGGGCCTGGAAGAAAACACCATCCTGGTCTTCATGACCGATAACGGGAGTTCCGGGGGCAGCGAACTAGACGAGAACCAGTATGCGGTTCGGGGATACAACGCGGGGATGCGGGGAAAGAAGGGGTCCTACTATGACGGCGGTCACCGCGTGCCCTTTCTGATACGGTGGCCGGGCGGCGGTCTTGGTGGCGGACGGGACGTCGACGAAATGAGTCTACATATCGACGTGCTGCCGACTTTCATCGACCTCTGCGGTCTCGACGCCCCGGACGTAGACTTCGATGGACAAAGCATTGCACCGCTGCTGCATGGCGGCCAGGAGCGTCTGCCCGGCGACCGGGTCCATTTCCTTCAGTATCGCCAGGATACCGTGCCGCCGGAGAAATGGACCAATGCCGTGATGACACGCCGCTGGCGGCTGGTGCGGGGCGAAGAACTGTACGACATCAAGATCGATCCGGGGCAGCGCCAGGACGTGGCCGACGACCATCCGGGCGAGGTGAAGCGGTTGCGCGGCGCCCATGACGCCTGGTGGGACGAGATCTCACCCGGACTCGAAACATATTGTCCCATCACGCTCGGCGATCCGGCCGAGAATCCCGCGCGCCTCTGCGCCATGGACGTGCTGGGGGACGTGGCCTGGCACCAGACCCACATCACCCAGGCCAAGGAAAGCACCGGTACCTGGGCCGTCGAGATTGCGCTGCCCGGTCGTTACAGGTTCTCCCTGCGCCGCTGGCCTGCCGAGCGCGACCTGGCCATCGACGGCGTGATCCCGCCCGACGAGGCAAGGACCCTCATCTACGCCCCGGAGGATGCCCGTTCCGAGGCGATCCGGCCGGTCGAAGCGCGCCTGTCGCTTTTCGACGAAGAACGGAGCGAACCCCTCGAGTCCGGCGACAAAACCGCCGAGTTCACCCTCGCGATCCGAAGGACGGGAACAACGCTCCTGCATGCTTCATTCATCGAAGAGGAAGGCGGTATCCAGGGGGCGTACTACGTGGACGTCGAGCGGCTGGACGAAGCGGAATGATGATCAGGCCGGTACAGTTCGGCCGATTCCCAGGGCTTCTCCGAATCGCTCGACCGACGTCTGCAATCCATCGATCAGCCCCTCGTCGAAGGCGGTCAGCCTGGCGTCCGTTGAACGGCAGCGCGTCGTGATGGGCAGTCCGATACGCTGCAGGTACCGTTTGCAGGTGACGAGGTACTTGTTGTTGACGACCGGCGCCAGGGACGTCATCATCCGCTGCACCTCCTCCGCCGTTTCCGGCTGTTCGTCATACTCGGTACACAACCAGGCAAACAGTTCGGGGAATACGTTGCCGGCAACGGGAGAAATCCCGGCGGCCCCGTAGCGAAGCCCCGCGAGGCCGGTTTCGAAGTGGGCGTTGTAGACCCCCAGTGGCGTGTCGCGAACGGCGTCGATCTTCCGGTGGAGCAGATCGATGTCGCAGACCGTATCCTTGTGGTAGAGGAACCTTCCGGTAGCGCCGAGATGCCCGAACAGTCCGGGCGACAGTTTCCGGTGATAGGGCGTAGGGCATTCGTAGAGACCCAGGGGAACGGGATCCGTCAACTCGAGCAGTCGTTCCATGTTCCGCTTCAGCACTTCCTCGCCCTCGCTCCTTTCGGCCATCAGGCAAACGATGACGACCACCGCGTCCACGCCCATATCGGCCAAATGCCTGACAAACCTGGCCTGGTGCTCAATAGGACCGCCGAAAGTGCCGGTGGCGACTACGGGTACCTCGCCGGCAGCCCGGCTTACGACACGTTGCGCTACGGCCAGGCGCTCCACGTCATCCAGGTGAAACATCTCGCTGGAGCCGCAGCAGGCAAAGAGACCCGCCGATCCTCTCTCGATGTACCAGTCGGTCAAGGCGTCCACGCCGTGCCAGTCGATGGTCCCGTCCTCGTGAAAGGCGTTGAGCATCACCGGCCAGAGGCCACGGGGCAGCAGTCGGGTTGACATGGCGTCGCTTCCTGTGGGTTTGAGTCTGTCCAGGATTTCCGCGTCATACGTTCGGCTTACGGATCATATCGTTGTGCCGTCTTCCGTGTCAAGAGTAACCGGGTCACGTCGGGCAGGGGGCGTGGGAGACGACCACTGAGACGTATGATGCGACGCACCCTGTAGTCCTTTACACCCCCCGGTCCCAAAGGTATATTTCCGGGTAGCGATCCTGACATCCGCACACGAATTGCCATACCCTTCCATCGACGCAAAAGCCGGTATATTCCGGTTCAACTTCCGAAAGATAACCATGTCCGTTCTCGGCCTCACCTGTACCCGATGTAATGCCCAATATCCCCTGGCGCCGATGTTCTTCGGCTGCCCCGCCTGCATGGACGGGGAAGGGGGAGGCGCCGACGAGGCAGGGGGCGGCG